>CAYSMG010000106.1:0-4349 GCA_964432045.1 uncultured Eggerthellaceae bacterium | reverse complement strand
GTGCGCACGCAAGGAGCACCGGCATCCATAAAGATATAAGGAGCGGTTGGTCTCACCAACTCAAGCATGCGATGTGCCAGTTCGCGTATCTCCCATTGCGCGCGGTTGCAGCAGCGCAGACTAAAGAAGTGAAGGAGTTCGCGAACATTCATGCTTACCACAATCTTACTTTCGGCAGCATTTGGCAGCAGATAGCGTGCATCTTCAGCAGGAACTCCCGCTTCAAGAAGACTTTTATAGGCGCGGACACAGGCATCGATAGCCTCGTCGAAGACCGCACTGCTTTGAGGATCAGCCGCCACACTTTCCGGTTTTATCACCTCAATGCCCTCTTTGAATTTTACATAGCGCTGACTTTGCTGGTTATAACTTGCAAGACGATGGCGCACCAGCTGGTGAGTAAGCGCACGAGAAACTCCATCAATGGCAAAGGTGTAGCTGGCATGTTCAAGGGTAGAAAAATGCCCTGACCTCATAATGGTTGAAAGTACGCTCTCTTCCCGCTCTTCAGACATGCTCTCCATAAGCTCGCTTGCTCCCACGGGCGCATAGCACAGACGCGCTGCCGTTGCTATAGCACGCTGAGGCCGGGGTGTGTGATACAACAATTCAACCTGCATGAATATCACTCCTCGTCTTGTAAGAGAATGTATACGCAAATAAACGCTACTCCTTCTTTATACGCTAGTATGATACGCAATTGGCGACAAAAGGTGTGAGAGGATCAAATATGAACGAAACAAGATCATCGGAAGGATTCATTCCACTTTTAACAAGCTACGACTGGAACGAGGAATGGAAAGCGCTCCAGAAGCTGCGTCGCCACGCAGATAATGCCAGTTACTGGGATAAACGCTCGACCAGTTTTGCTTCAAAGGATTCCCCCTCCTCTTACGTACAGCAGTTTTTAGCCCGAGCACAGATCAGAGAAGGCGAAACTGTTTTCGATATGGGCTGCGGAACAGGGGCCTTGGCGCTGCCCCTTGCCCGAGCAGGACATAGGGTTATAGCAGCAGATTTTTCTCGAGGCATGCTTGATCGCCTGGAAGACAGTGCCCGATCAGATACCCAAAAGCTCTCTGGAAAGATCAGGACCATACAGATGAGCTGGGAAGATGACTGGCAGTCCTTCGGAATAACTCAGCCTGTAGCCGATGTCGCCCTTGCCTCACGTTCAATCGCCACCGCTGATCTCCGCGATTCCCTCCTTCGCCTCAGCCAAGCAGCTAAAAGGCGTGCCTGCATCACGCTTCCCACCGCCGCTTCTCCCCGTAGCGACGAGAAAATCCTTAAGGAACTGGGCCTTGATAAGCGCAGGGGCAGTGACTATCTGTACGCCTTCAACATTCTTGCCGCAGAAGGCTTTAAGCCAGAAGTCTCCTATATAGAAAGCTCACGTGAGGACAGTTTTGACTCACGTGAGGAGGCGCAAAGAAGCTTCCGGCGAATGATAGATTCCGTTTTGGAGAAGTCCTGCGAAAACGACGAAGACAAGCTTGCGCAAAAAGCCCTCGCAGAGGAAAGAGAGCAAGCCTACGAAAGACTTGAAGCCTGGCTTGATAAGAACCTTATTTCCGATAAGAGGGCCGGCGAAAAAGATTCTCATAAAACCCCCCAAGGAATCCTACGTACACGCAAACCACGCTATGTTACCTGGGCCTTTATCGCTTGGAGTACCGAATCAGCTCATTCTTAAGCTTTTGTCTTAACTCACACAGCCGCTATAGTAAAGCTTCTCCCAAGACCACAGCACTATTTTGCGCAAGTGTTTCCTGTAAAGAAACACCCCTAAGCTCTTCTAAGATATCCAGCGCGCGGCGCAGGGAGGACACTATAAGCGAAGCGTCGAAGTCTTCACAGGGCTGACTTGGTAGATCGGTTTCAAGAAGAAGCTTATGCAGGGGAATTTGACGTGCGTACTCACGACCCCTCCGACTTGCCAACATGCGCTCGCCCAGCGAAAAGTAACAGCCTAGGTCTATTGCTCGCTTTAACTGTTCACTGGAATCTGAATACCAGTGAAGAATAGCGATACAAGGGCTTGTTTTATCCTTCTGTCTCAGACAAGCACTCTCCTCCAAGATATCGAGCACCGAATGTGCCGCCTTGTAGGAATGGATTGATAAGACCTTGTTGCCCAGCTGTGCCGCCCTTTCGCACAGGGTCTTAAATACCTCAAGCTGCACCTTTTGTGCCGCTCTATGCTTAGGACCAAAGTCAAGACCGATCTCGGCCACAAAGCGGGTTTCCTGCATAAGCTCACAACAGGCTTTAAGCTCCTTTTCGCCGCAGGAGCCATCGGCCACCCACCAGGGGTGTAGGCCAATCCCCAAAGCTGTCAGGGAATCGGCAGTCTTAGCTGCCTTGAGTCTTTGATACTCCCCTGGCTCAACGGTGGCACACAAGACCCGAATGCCAGCCTGTGCCAATTGGGTCGCCAAAGAGTTGGTATGAGCAACAAAGCCCAGATGACAATGCAGGTCATAGAGCGGCTTTGCTTCGGTGTGGGCTTCAGTGTGGGCTTCAGTGTGGGCTTCGGTACAAGCTTTAGTGCGACCTTCAGTGAGGTATTCAGCAGAGGCTTTAGAAGAAGCTTCAGCGCAGCCCTTGAAGCTGCCTTCAGGGCAAGATTGGAAAGAAAGCGCTGTGGCAGTTGGTAGAGTCGAAATCTTTTTAATTATCCCCGTCACGTTTTAGCCCTGCCAATTCTCGAATAACCGCGCCGGCAAGCATCTGTCCCATAATAGGAGGCATATATGAAGCGGTGCCGAGGTTGGAGCGCTCTTGGCGTGAAGCCCCCTCCTTCGGTGCAACTTTGACCGGTTGTTCACAAGAATACAAAACCTTTAGAGAGCGAATGCCGCGTTTTCTCCCCTCCTTGCGCATAATGCGACACAAGGGACAATTCACTGTTTCATACAGATCAGCAATGCGCAGGCATTCTGGATAGAGCTTATTTGCTGCACCCATGCTGCTGATAAGCCTAAAACCCCGCTGTGAAGACAGCTGAGCTAGGGCAAGTTTCACCGAAACCGAGTCAAGGGCATCTATCACATAGTCAAGACTGCATCCCTGCTCACCGGCCCACTGCTCAGCCTCGGTAAGAAGGGCAGAAAGATTGCTTTGCAAAAGAAGCTGATGACGCGTTTCAAGGCAAATAGAGGGGTTGATATCGGCAATCATGGCCCGCATCACATCAACCTTGCGCTTAGCAATGGTGCTGTGAAAGGCTATAGCCTGTCGGTTTATATTGCTTGGCTGGATCACATCCTTATCGACCAGAAACAAGTGACCAAGTCCACCGCGCGCCAAGGCCTCGGCGCAGTTTGAACCAACGCCTCCCAGCCCTAACACCACAACGCTTGCCTTTTGCACCCGTTCAAGACCTTCTGGTCCCAATATCAAGGAAAGCTTTTCGGTGACCTGCTCCTTTTGTTCTTGTGGCTGTGTTTTTTCAAGCGCCTCTTTGCCCTGGCCTGTCACGATTATCTACCCCAGCCTCCTTAAAACAAAAACTTCTGCCAAACCTCCAACTCGCGCCGTGCCTGATTCAAGCCACGCGCATAGCATTCCTCAAGCTTTGCGTAATTGGTCTCTTTATTAGATATTTCCATGACCTCAGGATAGAAGACATAGGCAGCACCGGCTTTTTCAAGTTCTTCTATCTCTTCGCATATTTCATTGTAGGGCTGCCAGCGCTCAATGCTGCGCTTGGCCACTAAGGGGTGTTTGCGAAACAGGAGCTTCATTGCAGCTGCCAGCGTAGACCCCATTGGCTTTTTGCGATACCCACGCGGACGCGTACGTACAATAAAGAAACGCTCGAAACCGTCACGGCGGGCGGCCTCAAGGCAAATACCCCAGCTTAGACCCATACCCCCGTCCATGTAGGTACGTCCCTCTATTGTTGTGGGTGGCATAAAGAAGGGCATGGTGGATGAGGCGCGAACCCTTAGTGCCATGTCATAAGGGGTGCGCATATCAGCCTTTGTCCAAGCGACGGTTTCGCCACTGTCCCAGTCGAAGGCTTCTATATGCAAATCAGCAGGATTGGCGCAAAAAGTGTCCCAGTTAAAGGCGAAGGGATCATCGGAGCCCGCCAAATCCTCTACCAAGCCTTCATAAAGATGCGAGGCATTGAAGTATCCCCTTCCAGCAAGAAAGCTTCCCAGGCCACCAAATTGCGGGTCATTTACCAAGTCAACAAAGGAGGCTTTTGTGCGAGCAATATCACGCGATAGATAATTTACCGAATGACTTGAGCCTGCCGAAATTCCATAGACCTTGGCAAAATTCATCCGATTTTCAAGAAGAGTCACCATGGCACCAGCACTATAACTGGCACGCAT
>CAYSMG010000105.1:1961-4388 GCA_964432045.1 uncultured Eggerthellaceae bacterium | reverse complement strand
GCGGTACGCTTGCCCACACGGGTTTGCAGCATCCACAGCTTGCCCTGCTCAATGGTGAATTCGATATCACACATATCACGGAAGTGATTCTCTAAGACAACAAAGATCTCTTCCAGCTCACGACCCGCCTCTTCAAGGCCTTCCACCTTTTTCAGCTCAGCAATAGGGCTGGTGTTGCGAATACCAGCAACTACGTCTTCACCCTGAGCATTTACCAGGTAGTCACCGTAGAACTCTTTTTCGCCATTAACGGGGTTGCGGGTAAAGGCCACGCCTGTTGCCGAGGAATTGCCCTTGTTGCCAAAGACCATCGACTGCACATTAACAGCGGTACCTAAATCATCAGAAATCTTGTTCTGCTTGCGGTAGAGAGTCGCACGCGGGTTATTCCAGCTGCCAAACACAGCCTCAATGGCAAGTCTGAGCTGAACCATGGGATCCTGCGGAAACTCAATATTGCCATCTACAAGCAAACTGGGATATTCCTCTGCCGACACATTTTCCGAGAAGATAGTCTTAAACTCAGAAACGAGCTCTTGCAAATCCTCAGCGGTAAGGTCGGTATCAGAGGCAGCTCCCCGAAGATTCTTCATAGAGGTGATGGCGTTTTCAAATAAGTCACCATCGAGGCCCATAACTACGTGAGAAAACATCTGGATGAAACGACGATAGCTATCCCAGGCAAAGCGGGGATTGTCCGTCTGATTGATAAGACCCTTAATGGACTCATCGTTCAGACCAAGATTAAGAACGGTATCCATCATACCGGGCATGGAAAGAGGGGCACCAGAGCGCACCGAAACCAGAAGAGGATCCTGCGCATCACCAATCTTTTTGCCCATACGACGCTCGAGGTCAAGTCGATACTCGTGAATAGTATCAAGCGCACCTTCGGGCCACACATTACCCGCATTGGCATACTCCATGCAGGTCTGACATGAGATGGTAAATCCCGGAGGCACTGGAAGTCCAATATTTGCCATCTCGGCAAGGTTTGCGCCCTTGCCTCCAAGAATTGCCTTCATGCTGGTGTTGCCTTCGGTAACATTGTTACCTTGGGCATCCTTACCGAACGCATATACCCGTTTCACATCTTCGGTTGCCACAGTTTCTCCTTAAGACGCGACTCTACCTTTTTCACCTTGTCTTACGACTTGGCGACGCTAGTTTTGCATCTCGCCTGATGGCGCATGCATGCGCTCATAGTAACGCAAAATCTCCTGTGCGGTTTCCTCAACAGCCTTATTTTCGGTGTGAATGACAATACACCCCAGCTTACGCATCAGCGCACGGGCACGCTCAAGGTCCTGGTATACATATTCCGGATCGGCATAACGTGCGGCTACCACCTCCGCATTGCCCAGACGGCGTTTGCGAATACCCACCAAAACCTCTGCTGTGGTCATAAGACCAAAGAGACGGGTGCGCTCAACATTGTAAATTTCCTGCGGCGGCTCGGTTGCAGGATCAAGAGGTATATTTGCCACCTTGTAACCCTGCTGTGAGAGATAGATTGATACCGGTGTCTTGGATGAACGCGACACTCCCAAAAGCACGATATCGGCATTGACAAGGTCTTGGGGGTTTCTGCCGTCATCGTGTTCGATGGTGAATTCAAGCGCTTCTACCCGTTGGAAATAACGGCTATTTATCGCATGTAGGCTGCCAGGTAGGCCGGCAGGACAGCATCCTGAAAGCTCAGAAATAGCTTCGATGGCGTCACTCATAAGATCAACAAGAACAAGCTTATCAAGCTCTTTTGCATATTTTAGAAGCTGGTCACGCAGACCATGGTTCACCAAGGTAAAAAAGATCAGCATGCGTCCATCGCCATTTGTCTCACAGTGATGTTCAAAATGCGCATCAATGAAAGACTTAATGTCGGCAAAACTCTTTACCTTAGGCAACAATTTAATGCAGGGATCTGGGACCCCAAACTGCGCTGCAGCCGCACGCGCGACCGCCTGGGCTGTAACGCCCACCGAGTCGCTAATGATATGAATAGTGGGAATACTCGTCTCGTTTCTTTGTAAGACCACCTTTTGAGTCACACACCCTCTCTGAAGCTTGGACACCTAAGGCCAGAAATTAAGAAGCTGTTTGTAAGTTTGTAAAAGGCTCTTTGCTGCCAACAAACTTAAGCCAGAGTGGCTTTTTGTGTCCCCATCCGCAAAAAGGCGCATCAGGCCCACCGTGTTGAAAACACGATGAAGCCCGACGCGCCCCCTTCCATAAGCAATGCTATTTTGTTTTTGCCATCTTGCCAAAGTCAGCTACCTTGGCAAAGACTTCCACGAAGCAATTCAAAAGCCTCAGGCGGTTTTCACGCAGCTTAGCATCTTCGTCCATGACCTTCACCTTCTCAAAGAAGGCATCGATGGGTTTGCGAAGAGCAGCAAGCTCATCAAGGGCCGCCCGGTAATCATC
>CAYSMG010000105.1:0-1861 GCA_964432045.1 uncultured Eggerthellaceae bacterium | reverse complement strand
ATCGGCCGAATTACCTGCATCGCGCACCATCACCTTGGTGCGGGTAATGAAAAAGTCACGTACCTTGTCGCGGACCTCTGCTTGGTCAAACTGAATACCTTGCTTAAGGTAGCTGGCAAGCGCCACATCAATGGCCGGCATTAACTCAACCGCTAGAACCTCGCCAAATTTTGTGCCCGTCAGCATACTTACTATACCCAGCGCACTGCGACGAAGTGCAAAGGGGTCAGATGAGCCAGTCGGCCCCTCATCAATGGCAAAGAGTCCACAGATTGTGTCAAGTTTGTCGGCGGTGGCCACCACCTTGCCCACCATACTTGCCGGCGGCTCATCCCCAGAAAAGCGCGGACGATAATGATCACCAATGGCGCAAGCTACCTGAGCGGCCTCCCCCGCTGCCTGAGCATAGTAGGAACCCATAACACCCTGCACGCTGGTAAATTCCACCACCGCACCGCTCACTAGATCAGCCTTACACAGATAGGCTGCACGTGCTGCATCACGCACATCTTCCTCACTCAAGGCCGCTGCCTCGGCAAGGTATTTTGCCAGTGCAACAATGCGGTCGGTCTTCGCACGCATGGTGCCCAGCTTCTCTTGAAAGACCACTTCATCAAGGCGCTCAACGTAGTCCTCAAGCGGAATCCTGAGATCTTCATCATAGAAGAACTTGGCATCATAAAGACGCGCCGCAACAACGCGTTCGTTGCCGTCAATGATCCTATCCTCATAGCTTGGGTCGCCATTTGAGGTAATGATGAACTTATTAGACAGGCTGCCATCAGCATTAAAGAGCGGGAAATAGCGCTGATGCATAAGCATGGCGTCAACAGTAATCTCTTTCGGAACCGCCAAGAAAAGCTCGTCAAAACTTCCCAGCATTACCGTAGGATACTCGGTGAGGTTTACTACCTCTTCCATGGTTTTGGCGGGAAGATCAGCTACAAGGCCGGTGTCCTTTTCAAGATCGGCCACCTGTTTGCGGATAGAAGCCTCACGTTCAGACTCGCTGGGCACCACATAGGACGACCGCAAGATGCCAATAAGCTCATCAGCAGAGCTAACCGTATGCGGGCCAGGTGAGAGGAAGCGGTGACCACAGGTGGTATTGCCAGCGCTCAGACCGGCAAATTCTACCGGCAGCAGCTCTTGCCCAAAAAGAGCCAAAAGCCAGCGAATAGGACGACTAAATTGCTCATGACAGCTCCCCCAGCGCTGGGTCTTTGGCCAGGGAATTGCCCTGATAATGCCAGTAAGAACCTCAGGCAAAAGCTCTGATACCTCACGCGCCGGAACACTGCGCGTGGCATACACATAGCTTTCGCCACCCTCCTCACGCTGCTTTAGATCCTCAACTTCTACCCCTTTACCACGGGCAAAACCTATAGCAGCCTTTGTGGGCTGTCCTTGCTCGTCAAAGGCAATCTTGACCGAGGGGCCGCGAAACTCCTCAGTAAGCGCCTGCGTTGTTTCTGGCACCTGCGAAATAAGCAGAATAAGACGGCGCGGTGTGGTATAAACTTCCACCTCACCATAGGAAATGCCCGCCTCGTCAAAGGCTTTTTGAGCAAGACCAGAGAGCTTCTCGGTTGCAGCATGAAGGTCAAAGGCAGGGAGCTCTTCAGTACCTATCTCAAAGGCAAGGGTCCTATTCGCCATCACTGGCCTCCTTCCCCTCAGCTAAAGCAGGTGCTGGCCTGCGCTGGTAACCCTTTGCATCCTCGGCAGCAACTGTCTCTAAATAGCTGGCACAGCAGGCCTTAGCAATGGAGCGAACCCGCAAAATATAGCCCATGCGCTCGGTGGCAGAAATAACCCCGCGCGCATCCAAGAGGTTAAAGGCATGCGAGCATTTCAGCAC
>CAYSMG010000104.1:0-4394 GCA_964432045.1 uncultured Eggerthellaceae bacterium | reverse complement strand
GGGGAAATTTATTTAACATTTAGGATATTTTCATTCATAATATATGTTAGTATGTGAATAAGATTTACTTAAGAGTAATTTAAGTGTGTCCTAGTTTATCTTCATCTCTGTCTATTTTTAGATAGAGCGAAAGGAATATTGCTCCTCTATGGAGAAGCAGGTATCAACAAGCAAGACCGAAGTCGCAATTGCTCCAAGCAAATCGGCTCGTCGCGCCTTTTTTGTGATTGCCGGCTTGGCGATAGTGCTGGTACTTTCGATAGTCATATCGCTTATGGTGGGGCGTTATCCTATTGCTCCCCTTGAGGCCCTAGGAATGCTTGTCAATCAAATTCCAGGAATCAATCTGGATGCCTTTTGGACCACCCAGCAAGCGACCCTTTTCTTCAACGTCAGACTGCCACGTATTATTTTGGCTATCATGGTGGGCTGTTGTCTTGCAACAGCAGGTGCCGCCTACCAAGGAACCTTCCAAAACCCTTTGGTTTCTCCGGACATCTTGGGTGCCTCACAGGGAGCTGCCTTTGGCGCCGCACTCGCCATTCTTTCGGGCTTTTCTTCCTTTGGTATTTCCCTTACCGCCTTTGTGGTTTCGATCATCAGCGTATTGCTGGTGCTGCTCATAAGTAGTCGGGCAAAGGGAAATCGAGTTTTAGTGACCGTGCTTGCCGGCACAATGATAAGTTCGCTCTTTTCCGCCTGTGTGTCTTTTACCAAACTGGTGGCAGACCCTACTGATGAACTAGCCGAAATAACCTATTGGCTCATGGGCAGCCTCAACAGCGCAAAAATGTCAGACATTAGCCTTGTAGCTATTCCTATGCTACTTGGTGTGACAAGCTTATTTGTCCTTCGCTGGCGCATCAATATCCTCACCATGGGCGATGACGAAGCGGCAACTATGGGTATTAATGCAAAGCGTCTGCGCCTCATTATTATTTTGGCAGCAACCCTCTGCACTGCGGCAAGCGTGGCGGTAACAGGCATGATAGGCTGGGTTGGCCTGGTAATTCCTCATCTGTGTCGCATGATGATAGGAAGCGACTACCGCAAACTTATTCCGGCCAGCATGCTTTTAGGCGCAAGCTTTTTGCTTGTGGTCGACGACATCGCACGCATGGCCACCACCTCTGAAATCCCCATAGGTATACTGACCGCATTCGTAGGTGCCCCCTTCTTCTTATACCTCATCACACGAAAGAAGAAGATTTAGCCATGAGTATCGACATTCAACATCTGTCCTTTTCCTACGGTCGCCGCGAAGTGCTCCATGACATCAGCGTTTCCATTCCTGATGCCACCTTGGTCAATGTATTAGGACCAAATGGAGTGGGAAAATCAACCCTATTCCGCTGCATCTTGGGTCTCAACCTCCATTTTCAGGGCAGCATCATGGTGAATGACAAAGACGTGAAACAACTCTCCATTAGGCAGCGTGCACAAGAAGTGTCCTACATTCCCCAGTCGCATGCTCCGGTATACGACTATGAGGTAATTGATGTGGTGCTTATGAGCACTGGAACCGATCTGGGGATATTCCGCTCACCCGGACCACGCCATCTCAAGCGCGCCTATGAAGCTCTTGAACGCATAAACATAGCTCACCTGGCACATCGTAACTACACGCAAATTTCAGGCGGTGAGCAGCAGTTGGTACTCATCGCCCGGGCACTTGCGCAAAATGCCCGCACCATCATCATGGACGAGCCAACCAGTGCTCTTGATTACGGAAACACTGTCCGCGTCTTAAGTTGTGTCCGCCAATTGGCCCGCGACGGACTTTCCATTGTTCAGTCCACACATCAACCCGACCAAGCCTTCCTCTATGCCGATAAAACACTGGTCATCAATGAGGGCCGAGTATTCGCCTTCGGCAACCCTAAAGAGGTTATTACCAAGGAATTGGTCAGTGCGATTTACGGGGTGGATGTGGAGGTAAATTCTTTATATGGCGATAAGGTACGCGTCTGCGTGCCTGTAAATGAAATCGCACCGTAGGAGGGGCGCGCAAGCGCAGGGACCGTCGAAGACAAGAACCTTGTTTTCGACAAAGAGAAAGGCAGGAGAGCATGAGCCTTAGCACAAAGAAGCTCGGGAAGCTATTTGCAGCTTGTGCGGCACTAACACTAGCCCTTGGACTAGTGTTTGCCGTAAGCGCTTGTTCTTCAGGAGGTGATACGTCTACCGAAGATCAAACAGAAGCGACAGAAACCGCTTCAGCAGAAACCCGTGAGTTCACCGACTCAGCAGGGCGCACCGTAGAGATACCCGTAAATATTGAACGTATTGCACCTTCGGGCCACACCGCAAATCAGGTATTGCTCACCATGGCTCCTGAAATGATGGTAGGCCTATCGCAGGAGCTTTCTGAGGAACAGCAGGCGTATCTGGGTATAGATACCTCTGACCTACCTGTCTTTGGTGCCATTTTTGGCGCAAAAGGCGATCTAAACAAGGAGGCAATTGCTGCAGCAGATCCGCAGATCATTATTGATACCGGTGCCTTGGATGATGATGTTGCCTCTGGGCTTGATGAACTGCAGGAAGAACTGGGGATTCCCTGTGTCTTTATCGAGACCAATATGGATGACTATGGCCAGGCCTACGAGATGCTAGGCGAATTGCTTGGTTTAGAAGAGCGCGGGCAGGAACTCTCTGAGTATTGCCAAAACGCCTACGATGAGGTAGTCAGCGTAATGGATAGCATTGCCGAAGAGGACCGTGTTAACCTGCTCTATCTCACAGGAGAAGATGGCACCAATGTTATTGCCCAAGGCACCCAGCAGGCTGAGGTAGTAGACCTCTGCGCCAATAACCTTGCCGTCATGGACAACCCAAGCAATGCCGGCACCGGCAGCGAAACAAGCCTTGAGCAAATAGCGCTGTGGGATCCCGATCTTATTATCTTTACCTCAGGTAGCATCTACGATACCGTTGCCGATGATCCGGCTTGGGAAGGCATTACCGCCATTGATACCGGTAACTATTATGAAGCCCCCAGTACTCCCTATAACTGGCTCAGCAGCCCGCCGACGGTAAATCAGGTAATGGGCATGCAATGGCTGCCGCGGCTTTTGTACCCCGATTACTTTGATGACAGCATTGCCGATGTAACAAAGAGCTACTACTCCTTGTTCTATGGATACGATCTCAGTGACGAAGAACTCGATGAGCTATTAGCAAACGCCTTGCCTCAGGAGTAAGTACAAGGAACTCAAAAGACCGAGTAGGAGGCGCGCCATTAGTTGGTACGCCTCCTACTCACGCCTACACAGGCGCACGGAAAAAACTCCTCCGTGCGCCTACAGCTACGCGTTTGGATTGGTGACATTTGCAGCGTCCTGCTGTCGTGTAGCGAACACGCTGCCTTCATGGTCGAAAAGTTTGTAGTACTGAATCATCTCCAGATCCACAAGCGCTTCGAGTGCATCCTTTTGGGCATCGCTGATCGTCGCTTCGCTGTCATCATCGCCGCTCGCAATATGCCAAGCACCGCTGCTGTCCTGATAACCCGCTGCGGTCACTGCCGACAGAGTTTCGCGCAAGCTCAGCTGTGTCTTCTGATAATCGGTAAGCGGTGCACCGATGATTTCCATCAGATATGCGCCCAGGTAATTTGCTGAAAGATCGACCTCTTCGCTCGTTTGACTGTTGCCGGCTACATCATAGTTTGCCCAGATCATATAAGGGGTTTGCCATTTGCGCTGCGCTTGGCTCTCGTCGCTTTCATCCTCGTACCACCACGAGGTGAAATATGAGGCAAGAGAGGGCTGATGATCACCAAAGAATACGACCACAACATCTCGATCGAGCTGCTCCAGCTCCGTCAGGAATTCTTCAAGCGCACGATCCGACTCCTCAATGAGCGTTAGATATTCATTGAGCATGCTGTTGAACCAGTCGTCGGCATTTTCATCATCGACCTGGTAGTTTGTCAGCATATCTTCCGAAAGCAACCCGGTTTCGTAGCCCGAATGATTTTGCATGGTCACATTAAAGATGAACTGCGGACTATCGTCTTCTTCAAGCAGCTCAAGGATGGAATCATAGATTGCTTCGTCGGTGACATAGCCGCGAAGTGTGTCGGCATCCTGATAATCATCGAGACTGTAAAAGACATCAAAACCCAGATCCTCATAGACAATCTCGCGATTCCAATTGGTCGCATAATTTGGATGGATGGCCGTGGTGGTATAACCCAACTCTTTGAACAGGCTCGCAAGGTTTTCGGTGCTCGAGAGGTTGTAGATGGTGTAGGGATACACGCCCTGCTCGATAAAGGCCATGCTGTTTCCGGTCAAAAACTCGAATTCGGTATTGCAGGTGCCCGCCCCGAAGACCGAAACATACAAGGAGCCTTTTGCAAGGGCATTCGAAATACTGTTGAAGTATTC
>CAYSMG010000103.1:0-4412 GCA_964432045.1 uncultured Eggerthellaceae bacterium | reverse complement strand
CACTAATCGCAAGCTGGCGATAGGCTTGATTGGCGATCTGCTAGCAATCGCGCACTGGTGATAATGGCGGTAGCGCGCTAGCGGAAATACGCTGACAATAGTGACAGTAGTGTGCTGCCGGCAACACACTGGCGCTAGCGCACCGACAGTAATGGTAGTAGCACGCTGATGACAGCACGCCGGCAGCAGTACACCGGCGACAACACGCTGGCAGTAAACTTGATAACTTTTCCCTAAACGAGCTTGCCTTCGCAGTGATCGATAGCATGCTGAACAACCTGAGCAGCCCAGCCTGTAAACTTCCGCGTGCGCGTCTCAAGTTTGTTACCCACAAGTGCTTGATATGAGACCCGAATCATCTTAAAGCGCTCAACAATGCTGGGTTCTTCAATGCTCACGCATTGTTCGGTGGCTATAAAACGCTGGATGCCCGAGACGAGCTTAGGGTTATACAGCACAAAGGTGCGACCGTTATCGGAATACGCAATGACCGCCTTATCTGAGCCAATTTGATTTGCTGCCAAACTTGCTGCATCGACCACCCGCATGGTATCAATCAAATCCTCGCCCACCTGGGCGTCTGCTTCTGTGGCTGGCTTTGCCGGAATGCTTAATTGTTCGGGATCGGTGACGATCTGCTTGATCATACGGCATCCATTTCTCTCTCGAAATACCTCTTGAAGGAGTAAGTGAAATCAGCTTAGCGCGAAGTGGGCTTTTGAAGCAACTGAGAATTATTCAATATGTATATATTGTTTTAAGCGCATTATTTTTTCATTCCATTCTTCAGCTGCCAATGTATACTAAAAATGGATAATTAAAAAATCTCTAAGGAGACATCATGGAGGAAAACCTCTACCTTGATACCAGGGGAAAGGTGCAAAAGCCCGTTACCTTTACCGAAGCAGTGATACGCGGTTTGGCTCCGGGTGGCGGCTTGTATGTCCCCCAAGAGATACCCACCCTCAGCATGGATGACATTCTCTCACTGGCAAACATGCCCTATGCTCAACAGGCAGCGTGCATATACAAGGCCTTTGCCGTTGATCTTCCATCTGATGAAATTGATGAGCTTATGGCGAAATCCTATGGCAAGAACTTCGGCAAGGAAGAGATTTGCCCTGTTTCTACGCCGGCACCCAACACCCATGTACTGGAGTTGTGGCACGGTCCCACCAGCGCTTTTAAGGATATGGCGCTGCAGTGTTTGCCGCAGTTTTTCTCTGCCAGCGCAAAGAAGCTGCAGCAGCGTGGCACAATTGACCACGACTTCTTAATTTTGGTGGCAACCTCAGGTGATACGGGTAAGGCCGCGCTTGAGGGCTTTCGCGACGTCGATCATGTAAGTGTGGGAGTACTCTACCCCGATGGTGGAGTCAGCGACATCCAGCGCAAGCAGATGGCCACCCAGGGTGGACGAAATGTGCAGGTATGGGGAGTTTGCGGCAACTTCGATGACTGCCAAAATGGGGTGAAGCAGGTTTTTTCGGACGCACAGTTTGCCGATCGCCTCATGAGCGAATGCAAGATGGCGCTTTCAAGCGCAAACTCCATTAACTGGGGACGCTTGATGCCCCAGATTGTCTACTACCTCTCGGCCTATGCGCGCCTGGTAGCCCAGGGCAAGATTGCCGCCGGCGCGCCCATTGATGTCTGCGTTCCTACTGGTAACTTCGGCAATATTTTGGCTGCTTACTACGCCAAACGCATGGGCTGCCCCATTGAAATGCTTCTGTGCGCAAGTAACGAGAACCGCGTTTTGGCAGATTTTATTAACACCGGCACCTACGATATAGCTGATCGTCCCTTTATTCTCACACCATCACCTTCGATGGACATTTTGGTTTCTTCGAATCTAGAGCGTCAGCTCTTTGAGTTAAGCGGACGTAATGCCCAGGCGATAAACACCTGGATGGCCGACCTGAGAAAGAATCGACGCTTCCGGGTGGATGAACAGACCTTTGCACAGATCCGGCAAATTTATCGTGCCGATTCCGCCGATGCTGAAAGCTGCTTTGAAACCATCAGAGGAGTCTACGAGGAGTACCACTACCTTCTTGACCCACACACAGCAGTGGCTTGGAGGGTGGCAGAAAGCCTTCGCAGCTCAAACCCGGTGCTGATAGCAAGTACCGCCCACTGGGCAAAATTTGGCATCAATGTTTACCGCGCTTTGGCAGGGCTTGCTCCTGGCGATCCCTTACCTGAAGAGGTCGCTGCCCTGAGCGGATGTGAGCTTAACGCATATATCGCCCAGCAAACAAACTCTTCTGTCCCCAAGGGGCTTGCTGAACTTGACACAGCACCGATACGCTTTGAGGAAGTAATAGACAACACTGCCGAAGATATTCGACAGAACACCCTCGCCTTTGCTCATAAGATGCGCGAGGCTTAAAGGGTGCAGGTTTTTAGGATGCGCAAAGCTTAAAGGATAAGGCTTTCGTGTTCATAAGGACATAAGTGAGAGAAGAAGTTCCGCAGAGAAGCTGCGGATAATTCTAGAGTGAACGGAGGAAGAAATGAAGAACTTGGAAGGATTGAGACCCGCAATAAGGCTCTCAATCACCAACCCGACATCCGAGAGTAGTTCGGTGTTTGGACGTGGTATTGCTAACCTTTGTTTGGGGGTGCGCGAACTAGGATCGCTGAATGCTTCGGCAAAGAGCATGGGCATGGCTTATAGCAAGGCCTGGCGAATCATCAAAGAAACCGAAGCGGCTTTAGAGCTTCAGCTGCTTAATCGCGACGGCGCACATGGATCAACCCTCACCGAAGAGGGCGATATGCTACTGGATTCATACCTGGCTATGGATGCGCAACTGCAAAAAGAAGCGGAAAAGGCATTCGAAAAGATCCTTTCTTAAGACAGGCATGGTATGAGCAGACAGAGAGTCTGCTCCATTGTTTATCAAACTCTAGAGGCCACACCACAGCCACAGCACAAAATAGGGAGCAAGGGCTATGCCCGAGCTTGCTCGAAGAGCACCACTGGCATAGCCCACAAGAGCCACTAGAGCAGCAGCCATAAAGCACAGCGTTGCGCCATAAAGACTTGCTCCCGCGCAGGCAAGCGAAAGAGCTGCGATAAGACGAATGTCACCGCCCCCGACCGCCGGGGGCTTTTTTCTTTGGGCACTATACTTATTTATGGCAACACAAAAGCCCACAAATATCAGGGCATAAAAAACACCGGTTGCTAAAGCAAAGAGGCCGCCCAGCAAAAACTGACGAAGAGCACCGGCAAGGGCTACAAAAAAGCAGGTCTCGTGAGGGATAAGCCCACTGCTCAGATCACACAAAACCGCAGACAAGAGGGCACACCACTGCACAAGAAAGCAAAGAAGCGCAAGTCCCAGAACAAAGTTCCCGTACCAGGTAGGCAGGGGAAGTTCAAATTGAAAGAGCCAAAAAAGCCCCTGACAAAAGACCACCCCTAAAACCACAGCACACAGCCAAGAATCCCACCGTCGAAGGGGTCCAACACCTGCCAAAGAGCAGCTTATTGCTATACCACCTGCACTAAGACCGGCATAAACGGAATCGCTTCGAGCGTAGGCACGCAGAAGTGCCCGTGAAGCCAAACGCGGTAGGAAGAAGACGCCTGTGCCCAGGCCAAGCGCAAAGACTGCTCCATAGCAAAAAATCTGTTGCAAAGCAAGGTCCATCTACCTGCGAGCCCTTCACGGTTTTTTACTTGACAGTTTCTCTGAGTAAGAAAGTTTCTCAAGACAAGAGGGTTTCTTGGGGTAAAAGAGCCTCTCGAGACAAGGGAGCCTCTCGATACAAGGAAGCCTCCTGAAGCAGGGAAGCTTCTTCAGATTTGCTCTCCTGCTCCAAGGAATTTGGGCTGCCCTCCGATTGATCCTTTAGCCTTTTTGCCCGACCTTGGCGACGAAGTACCGCACGAGGAATACCACGACGAGTTTTCAGAGAAGCCCTTCTGTCCTGAACCGACAAAGCCTTGTCTGCACCTTGCATCATGGGGGCTTGCATTGCAGGAGATTGAAGATCCTGAAAGAAACGAGGTTCCCACTCAAAACTGGCCTGGAGGGGTGCTTGCAGTAATCTCTGCTTAGCTGCAGATGTGCCCTTTTGTGCTTCAAGGCTCGAATCCGCTTCATCCAGGAAAGGACAGGATAGCTCAACGCGCACACGCCAAGTTTGTGGTACATATCCAAAGGCAAGCTCTTCCGCTGGTACCAAGTAAAAGGGAATTTCTGCGTACAGAGGAAATTTAAGCTCTTCAGAGGGAAGAGAGGCAGATGCTGGTGCTGGTGCGGGTGCGGGTACAGATGCAGATGCGGATTCAAATGAGGGCGAAGGCGCAGATGTTGATGAATCTTCTTTGGGGCTTTCCTTGGAATCGCTTTGCTTAAAGCGATGCAGACAGCCATAGCATACTGTCGCATCCT
>CAYSMG010000102.1:0-4442 GCA_964432045.1 uncultured Eggerthellaceae bacterium | reverse complement strand
AGTATCAGGATAAATCCCATCGGGAACAGGATGAAAATCTCGGCCAAGTATCTGGGCATCTGCCGAAGCACGTTCGCGAGCGTGTAATTTTCCGAAAGGCAGATTCCCAGGATGTTTACGGCAATGAACAAAAGTACAAGCGCGCCTTCCCACGAAAGCAGTTTGCTAAAAATGCTTTTATTAGAGGAAATTGATATTTCTCTTCCCGACTTTCCTGCCATGGTTACATCACCCTCCTTTCCAGATTTGCCTTGTCCATAATGCGCTGCGTCACCACGTTAAGGACGACAACGGCAAGAATAAGGATGCCTTTAACCATATTCTGGGCTATCGAGTCGATTCCTACCAACGGTAGCGCCCTTGTGATAAGTGCAAGAATCAGCGCCCCGATGAAGGTTCCCACTATCGAGCCCCTGCCTCCGCTCATGCTCACGCCGCCGATAACGCAGGAGGCTATGACATCCATCTCGAGTCCATACTGCATGTTGGGCTGCGCCGAGGCGTAGATAGCCACCGAAAGAGCACCGCACAGCCCGGCTAGGAATCCCATTATCACATATGTGTATATGAGGACGGCATCCACGTTTATACCCGAAACACGCGCCGCCTCCCTGTTGCTTCCGACCGCGTAAATCTTGCGTCCGAATTTCGTCCATTTCAGCAGGATAAAACCCGCGACGAATACGACGGCGATGATTATGTACGGCCCGGGTGACCCGTCTGTTCCGAAATCGCTGAATCCCGCGACATCCGAACCGCTTGCCCACTTATTGTCGCTGATAACATAGGCAAAGCCACGCCAGATATACATAAATCCCAAAGTGGAGATAATGGGAGAAACATTTCCTTTGGATATAAGAAGCCCGTTGAGCAGCCCGCAGACTATCCCGATCGCACAGCTAATCACAAACAAAAGGAAGGTATTGTCAAGTATATCGTATTTGAGCAGCACCCCAACCGTCATGCCCGAAAATCCCAGTATCGAGGCTATTGAGATGTCTATGCCTCCCGTAAGCAAAACGCACAGCATTCCGGCCGACATCACTATGGTGAGGGCATTGTTCATAAAGATCTGCGCGATATTCGTAAGAGAAACGAAGCTCGGGTTGAAGATCGACGCGACCGCGCAGAGGGCTATCATGACGATGATAAGGCTTAATTCCCTTGATTTTGTCATCTTTTTTATAACTGAATTGCTTTTCATCCCTGCGTCACCCCCTCTAATTGCCGCCTTTTTCCATGGCGAGCTGCAGGATCTTCTCCTGTGTAGCCTCGTCTTTATCCAGGCAACCGGTAATGCGACCCTTGCACATCACATAGATCCGGTCGCACATCCCCATGGTTTCAGGCATTTCGGAAGAAATCATGATGATCCCATATCCTTTTTGAGCCAGCTCCCTCATGAGTATGTATATCTCGGCCTTAGCGCCGACGTCCACACCCTTCGTCGGTTCGTCCATGATGATGACCTTCATGTTTTGCTGAGCCAAAGCCTTCGCCACGACCACCTTCTGCTGGTTTCCGCCCGAAAGCGAGCTCGCAAGGTCGTAGATAGACACCGCCTTGGTATCGACGTCCTCAAGATGTTTTTTCGCAACCTCCTTTTCGGCCTTTATGTCGTTAAATCCGCCGTGCGCAAGTTCGCTCTGTATGGGAAGCGTCACGTTCTGACCGATACCCCAGCTTAAGATAAGTCCCTGCTTTTGCCTGTCCTCGGGCAGGAGAATTATTCCCTCTTTGATCGCGTCTATCGGCTGGCTGATATTGCACAACCTTCCGTTCAGGTAAACCTTGCCGGAGTTTGGTTTGGTGATCCCGCACACGCTTTCCATTACCTCCGTGCGCCCCGCGCCTACCAGCCCGGTCAGCCCGACGATTTCTCCTTCGTGTACGTTCAGGGATATATCCTTGAAATAACCGGTTCGGCTCATCCCCTCTATCCGGAAAATTTCATCGCCTTTCTTAACATTATCCTTGGGATACATGTCGGTGATCTCGCGCCCTACCATGGCCTTGATAAGGTCGGCGTTCGTGATCTCGTCCACCTTGTAAGTCCCTATGTACTTTGAATCGCGCAGCACCGTGACCCTATCCGCCAGACGGTACATATCCTCGAAGCGGTGAGAAATAAAAATAATGGAAACGCCTTCCTCCTTTAGCTGATCCACTATCTTATAGAGCTTCTGGGATTCCGACTGCGTAAGAGCCGCCGTGGGCTCGTCGAGGATGATTATTTGCGCGTTGGTCGAGAGCGCTTTCGCGATTTCCACCATCTGCTGCTGCGCGACGCTCAAGGCCCCCATCTCGTCCGTTGGGGAAAAGTCCGCCTCCAGGCGGTCGAGAAGCTTTCTCGCCTCCTGATTCATAACATTCCACTGAATCATTCCCCGCCTTATCATCTCGTGTCCCATGAAAATGTTTTCGGTCACCGAAAGTTCCGGATACGAGGTGGGATGCTGGTACACGGCCGCTATGCCCGCGCCCTGCGCGTCCCTGGGTCCTTTGAAACGCACTTTTTTTCCATTTAAGTACATTTCACCCTTTTCGGCCGCATGGACACCGGTGATTACCTTGATAAACGTCGACTTGCCCGCACCGTTTTCTCCCATCAGGGCATGAACTTCGCCGCGTTTCAGTTCGAACCGCACGTTGTTCAGCGCCGTAACTCCCGGAAATATCTTTGTGATGCCATTCAATTCCAGAATATTATCATCTGCCACGGTCAACTCCTCCTTCCCATTGTTATTCCAGTTTAACACCTCACCACTTGCCGATTTAAGAGGAATTTTTTTTGAAATAGGGTATTATTTATGTCTTCATCCGCTTTTGCTTTTGCGGTATGACTCGGCCTCCCAATGAAGGATAAAATCGGTCAGCTCCTCGGTCATTGGAAGCGGCCCTCCGAAGCTCTCGGAGTAAACCGCGACCTTCATAGCGTCGGCGAGCAACAGCTTCGCTTTTTGGCGTGTGCTTACCAACGGATCCGCCGCGAAGGCGCCTACGCCTTCCACAAGTATGATCTTAGGCGGAAATCCATGCGATTTTTCAAAGGCCATGTATTGCTCTTTGACCTCGGACACGTCACGTATATATAACGGGAACGGGCCGCAGTACACTATATGATCCGGTGTAAATGGACGCATAAGAGGTTTGGCGCTTTCTTCATTTTCGCAGAAACGGACCGCCTCTTTTGTAAATAGAGGCTCAACTCCTATTCCAAGAAGGCCGCCCATATCTTCCGCCGCCTTAAGGAGCTTTTGTTTTTCGTTCCCGTTCGCCTCATCCGCGTCCGGCCGCCTGTTCACCGCGCTTTGCAGCCTTGTTTCAACATCGGAAAACAGGCCGTCGATTTCTTCCACGCTTTCTCCCGCAACGAAAATGCCGTGGTTCTGGAGCAAGAGGACGGCGGCCTTGCGTCCCTGCTGCTTCTCGTACCCGGACATGGCAAGATGGCAAATCTTACCAAGCGTGTATCCCGGACGGCACAACGGGATCCACAGAACGTCGTCTCCCAGTAACCTTGCCGCCTCCGTTTGGCCTTCCTTCGCGCACGTCAACCCGTTTACAAGCGCGGGATGTATGTGCAGCACAAATTTTTGCGGAAACAGGCTGTGGAGAAGGGCCTCCACGCTGGGCCGTTTTTCCGCATTTGAATCCGTTCTGGCCGCCATTACATCCTTTAAAAACTCCGCCTCGCGCTGGGTATCGTCTTTTGGATAATCTTTTTCCATCAGGGCTGAAAGAGCTCGCCTGTCCATCGCCACAAATCCGTCTTCTGTTATGTCCGCCAGGCTTGTTCCGGAACATTTCACATATAAGGTCGTCTCATCCTTCACGGACGTATTGCCGCCTCCAGCCAGGACATAGTCCTCGTTCTTTCCATAGCGGTTGGACATTTCCACCAGTTCACTTAAATTTACGCCGTTTGGCATTTTCCGCCTCCTTTGAGAGATTCTTTGCTGCTTGTCGCTCATTTTTTTGCAAAAAACGGCTCTTTCTCGTGTTTTGCGGGTCCCAAAGTCGAGCTTTTTCATGCAAGCATGAAAACCTCGACCTTTTGACCCTAGTGTCATTCTATCTGCAAATGATATCAACCGGAACGTTGAATATTTTCGCGACCTTCAATATCGTATCGATATGCCGTCCGCACGCCGCCGCCATGTGATGAGTCGGCCCCGCGTCGCTCCAACGGTTGCAGAACTCCCTTGCGCCGATCGAAAAACGGGTGCGCATGTTCGTGTCCCCGAACATGAAGATAGGCCCTTCTTCGTTCTCTCCCTCCGCCACGACAAATTTAAAATTACCGTCGCGATCCTGAGTAATAGCCAGATAAGTGACCGCTCCCTTCGGCGGATAGAACTGCGTGAGATATCCCCCTCCCGTCTTCCCGTGGAAAATAGGAACTATCTTCATGGTGGGCTTCCTGTCCTTTGAAATATCCG
>CAYSMG010000101.1:0-4477 GCA_964432045.1 uncultured Eggerthellaceae bacterium | reverse complement strand
ACCAAAAGGAATAGGGTAGGGGGGATTTCATTTCGGCATCTGTGAACAATGCGAGCACCCACAAGGTGGACTCTGAGCCATCCGAGCTGTCTGAGGTAAGCGAGGGGCAGGACCCTGCGCGCGCCCATGCGCTGCGCTTTGCCGTGCTGTGTGTGATTGCTGCTTGTATTGTGGTGGCATCGGTATGCTTGGGTAGGCTGCCGGTGAGCCTTGGTGAGCTTATAAGCATCACCTCAGCGGCAGCAGCGCAGCAGATCGACGTCCTGCTTCAGGGCATTGAATCGCTTTTTGGGCAGGCAGTGCAGCTGCCGCGCCTTGACGCAAGCGGGCAGTATTTTGAAGGCATCGATCAGTCTGCCACAGCAGCGGTGTTAAACGTGCGCTTGCCCCGGGTTGTCGTGTGCGTCTTCGTAGGAGCTGCCCTTTCTGTAGCGGGCGCGGCGTATCAGGGCCTGTTCCAAAACCCCATGGTGTCCCAAGATGTGCTTGGTGCTTCATCGGGCGCGGCTTTTGGCGCTGCGCTTGGTATCTATTTGGCGGTGGGTGCGCAGGGCGTGTCGGTTATGGCCTTTATCTGCGGCATGGTGGCGGTGGGTATCTCCTACACTATCAGCCGTGTGGGCAAGGCCAATCCCATACTTTCGCTCATCTTGTCCGGCATGGTGGTGAGCGCCTTGTTCTCTTCGGGCACCTCTGTCATCAAGCTGGTGGCCGATACCGAAGATGCCCTGCCTGCCATTACCTACTGGCTCATGGGCAGCCTAGCCTCTATTCGTACAGATGACGTACTGCCCACAATTGTCTTGGTGGTGGTAGCCACCCTCCCCATCTATCTCTTGCGCTGGCGCATCAATTTGCTGGCCACGGGCGAAGAGGAGGCCAAAAGTCTGGGTATGAACACCAACGCCATGCGTCTGGGCATCATCGCTTGCGCCACCTTTCTCACCGCCACCTGCGTATCGGTGAGCGGCCTAATAGGTTGGGTTGGCTTGGTCATACCTCATTTCTGTCGCATGATGTTTGGTTACGATTACCGGCGCATCATCCCAGCTTGTATGGTGATGGGCGCAGGTTTCCTTGTGCTGGTGGACGACATAGCCCGGCTTGCCACCACCAGCGAGATTCCTATTGGCATTCTTACCTCCTTTGTGGGTGCGCCTATCTTCATCTACCTCATTGCGAGGGGAGGTGGACGCAGTGGAGCTAGAGGTTGAGGACCTTTCTTTTTCCTATGGCACACATCCGGTGCTCGGCGGCATCAGCTTTACGGCTCATCCCGGCGACCTTATTGCCGTGATGGGTCCAAACGGCGTAGGAAAAAGCACTCTGTTCCGCTGCATTCTGGGTTTTCTGCGTCGCTATGAGGGACGTGTTCTGGTGGACGGGGTGGACACACGCACGATGTCGCGCAAGCAATTGGCCCAGCGTGTTGCCTACATCCCTCAGTCCTCTGCTCAGGTCTTCGACTACACGGTTTTAGAGTTGGTTCTGATGGGCATGGCCACGCAGCTTCGCGCATTCCAGGTGCCGGCCCAGGCCGAGAAAAAGCGAGCCCTGGAGGTTCTTGACCAGCTGGGGATAAGGCATTTGGCCTACCGGGGCTGCGGGCAGATAAGCGGCGGCGAGTATCAGCTGGTAATGCTTGCGCGTACCCTGGTGCAAAAGGCGCGCGTTCTCATAATGGACGAGCCGACGGCAAACCTTGATTACGGCAATCAGTTCCGCGTGATGGAGCGCATAGCAAACTTGTCGCAACGCGATTTCATCGTGCTTGTTTCCACTCATGATCCAAGCCAGGTGCTTCTGCATGCCACACGCGCTCTGGTGGTGGAAGAAGGTGTGGTCAGCGCAGACGGGCAGCCTCAAGATGTGCTGACCGAAGAGGCGCTTTCGCGACTTTACGGCATTGCGGTGCGCCGCCGCATTTTGGAGATTGAGGGCCGAAGCATTCCTGTCTGCGTTCCCTTTGGGAATCGGAATGAGGAAGGCGCAGAAAAGATAGGGGGTGGCCAATGAGGATGCGTGAGTGGCCGATGCTGAGCCGGAAAGTGGCAGCACTGGCTGCCTTTGCGCTCGCAGCGGCCTGCGCCTTAGCTGTGATAGCGCCTACGTCGCAGGCTCATGCCGATTTGGCAGAAGAGCTGACGGTAAGTGTGGGTTATTCCGGTGGGCCCTACTACACAAAGGCAAGCTACACCGTAAGCGAAATGGAGAGCATGTCCAATGGGGTGACCTATGAGTATTCCACCTTCGATTCGGCTGTGTATATGCGTAAGGGATTTGGCCGCGGCGTACTTTTGACCACCCTGCTGCAAAATGCAGGTGTTGCCACGCCCTTTTACTCCTTTTACTTTGTCACTACAGACACAGGCTATGCAGACACCTACACCTGGCTCTACAGTGATCTTATCGAGACGACAAGATATTACTATCCCGACTACCCGTACTACTACGATTTCACTGCGAAAGGTTTTATCACAGGTTATGCCACAGCTCTTTCGCGCACAGCTGTTGCGGTGCCGGCCATTCTTGCCATCGAATCATCCTTCGAACGCATAGACGGCAGCTACTGGACGACGCAGTGGAACGACAGCAGCAGCATGAGCACCGAGTCAGGTTACCGCGTGATGTACGGGGAATACGGCCCGGGGCAATACGATGCGCGCGGATTCGCTCAGAACGTGACGGAGGTGCGCTGTATCTACGATGGGGCGCCCTCTATCACCTTCGATAAAAGCGATATATCGGGAGAGGTGGGTGAAACCATCATCTTGACACCCACCATCCACGCTGATGACAGCACCATTGCCACGCAAGGGATATACGACATCGTATGGAGCAGCTCCGATGAGTCGGTGGCTACGGTCACCCAAAACGAGGACGGTACGGTGAGCATACAAATATGGTCGACGGGTGAGGTGGTGATAACTGCCGAGTTCGGAAATGATGCCAACCACAAGGCGGTGGCCTCGGTAGGAGGTACGGGCACTATAGCCTCAGAGGAAAGCTCTGGCGATGGGGAAGATGATTCTGATGGCGAGGAGTCCGGCGAGGGCACAGGTTCGGGTGAGGGCACAGGTTCAGGTGATGGCACCGGTTCAGGTGATGGCACAGGTTCAGGTACGGGCTCGGGCGAGGGCTCCGGTTCAGGTACGGGCTCGGGCGAGGGCGGTACGGGTTCCGATGATGGAGGATGGTCTTTGTCGGAGCTTTCGGGAAGCGGCACCGAAGAAGGCACCTCGTCTTTGCCTGAGGGAGCGCAGCTGGCATACGCCGCCGATAGCGAGACTTCAACGGAAAGCGTTGGCTCGACCGAAGAGGAGGCCTCGTCTGCCTTGGAAGATGAGGTGGGACTGGGTGACTCTGCTGGGGAGGAGGGCGGTGGCTCTGCGGAGCTGCTTGTGCAGCGCTTGCTCCTCTCTTCAGATGCCTTGCAAGTAAGTGTGGTTACCCCTTGGAGGTACCTGGCGTTGGCTGGAGGGCTTTTGGCTGCGGGCTTTGCGGGCCGCGTGTTTGCTTATGAGCGCTCTAAGGATAGGTTTGTGAAAAGGAAGTTGAGGGTATGGAAGCATTCAGCAGCAGCGTAAGCATTTCAATGCGTGCGATAGTGGCGGCGTGCGAAACGCCGGCACTGGTGGTGCTCATCATCGTGGTGGCGCTTGTCATTGTGTGTTTGGGGTCTCTTATCGCAGAGTTTTTTATAGAGCGGCGGCACTTCAGGGTGTTTTTACCGAAGCTTGTGGATGAGCTGAAGGCATCCGAGGACGACCCGCGTGATGTCATCAAGAAAAGCGGGCTTTTGCTTCGCCAAAAGCAGTACCTCATTGAGCTCACCCGACACCGCAGCATCACCGATGAGATGCGCGAATCGCTGGCGGTGGGGCTTGAGTATCGCGAGAGGCGTCGCTACGACGGCATCGTGAAGATAACTGATGTGCTGGCAAAGGTTTCGCCGATGCTGGGCCTTTTGTGCACTCTCATTCCGCTTGGACCTGGCGTGGTGGCGCTGGGCGTAGGCGATACTGAAACCTTGTCGAGCGCGCTTTTAACCGCTTTTGATGCCACCAGCATGGGCCTTGTTGCAGGGGTGTTTTCTATGGTGGTTTCGGCCATACGCACGCGTTGGTACAAAGACTACATGGTGTCCTTTGATGCTTGTATGGAATGCGTACTGGAAACCGAGAAGTCACGTCAGAGGTGCAACCCTACTGAGGGAGAGTCTGCTGGCAAGGTGGAAGCTCCTGCGGGTGAGGAAGAGGCACCTGCAGCTGAAGAGGAGGCGCTTGCGGAGACTAAGGAAGCACCTGCGGGCGAGGAAGAGGTGTCAGGCGCACAGGAAGAGGCGCCAGATGAGGGGGACTCATTATGATACGCCGCCATCATGCACCGCGTTTTGGCGAGGGCGATGCGCTTGTCGATGACGTTGACCCGCGCGTGGGTTTGGTGAATCTTGCCGACATCATGCTGGTATTGGCGG
>CAYSMG010000100.1:0-4477 GCA_964432045.1 uncultured Eggerthellaceae bacterium | reverse complement strand
AGCGTTACGACGTAATCCATAATCGCGCCGAGGCTCGTTGTGTCGTCAAACGGAATCTCGTCGCCCACAGTCTCGACATGAGGTTTCGCGACATAAGCTCTCGCTCTGCGAACTTCCTTAGAGCCGTCCAGCGAAACAAAGGTCGGCCCCGCTAAGCAGAACGGCTCCTGTCCGACGAAACGCACAAAGCCCCTCGGCGCTCTCGTTTTGCCCGGAACTATCATGATTTCCCTAATCATCAGAGGGTCGTCTGCCGCTATGCGCTCAAGCGAAAGCTGCGTTATAGCGTCGTTGATAGCCGAGATTAGCTCCTTCTTGTCAAAGGTTATTCTCGCCTCGTCGCCTAAGCGCACAGATACTCGCTTGATAAAATCGTTGACCATCATGGCTTAGTCGTCCTTTTTCTTCTTTCGCTGTTCTTTAGCGTCTGCCGGACGTAATTCTGAGAGGAAATAATCCGCCGCGGCAATCGCGTTGCTGTCCGATCCGACAAGCATAGACGCCGCCGCTTTCGCAGTCGCGGTCGCGTATCTGTCCGGCACCGACACGTCGGAGTTCTCGTCTTCAATTTGCCCCGGATTTGAGAAGTACCAGAGAATAACGCTCTCCTCTTCGCCAGAATATATCGCGTCTCCGCTTATGGAGAACTCGCCAGCCGAAGGCTCGTCCGTGTGAACATGCAGCAGTTCCTGCCCGCTTGTTCCACTTGCGCCGCGAATGACGCGAAGATAATCCTCCGGCAGTTCGCCGACGCCGTCGGTTATTTCTATCTCCGCGCGGCCGCGAAAAAGCCGCCCCATCGAATTCGCGTTCTCTTCCGCCATGACGCGGAGAGCGTCGTTTATCGCGCGAATCACTTGCCAATCGGAGAACTTTGCCTTTGCGGCGTCTTCCGCGTAAAGCCGCGTCTGCGCCATAAGTTCCTGCGCTTTCATTACCAAGGCCCCTCTCCTCTGAAATGTTCGTCCGCGCGTCCTTCAAAGTACTGAACCAGCGAACTCACCGGCAAGCCGACAGCTTTCAGCATATCCGCGCCGCCCACTGTCGCGTTCGTTCCCTCTGTTATCAGCGCGGCTGTCC
Organism: uncultured Eggerthellaceae bacterium; assembly: GCA_964432045.1. Taxonomy (GTDB): domain Bacteria; phylum Actinomycetota; class Coriobacteriia; order Coriobacteriales; family Eggerthellaceae; genus Aphodovivens. Next base: position 3,397 of record CAYSMG010000100.1, on the reverse strand, counting down.
ACGCGACAACAACGTTGTCAATCGCAGAGGAAAAAGGAAGCTCGTCGTCGCGCGACTTAAGCGATGTAAACTCGGGAAAATAAGAAACAGTTACAGAGCCGCCGCGATATTCTTTCGACATGAGAATGTCGATTCCGTCGAGCGTTTCGCGCCACGCCCACATACCTTCATACGGCATGTTTACCGTCTCGCGCGGCGCGATTCTGCTCAAATAACGATTTGCGCTTTCGTCGTAAACGCGCGAAACTTTTATCGGACGCTTGCTTAAAACAACCGCGCCGTTTTTTTCCACTTCCGCCGTCTCTGCCGTCTCGAGTCGCGGAGAATCGAGCTCGACGGCGTAATTCCATATGCCGCGCAGCGCGCTGTTTAAGAAAGCGGAAATATCCGTCTCGTCCGGCATAGGAGCGTTCACGCCGCCGACGCGCCGTTTTACTTCAAGGATAATTTCCCTCGCGCTGCTCACAGCTTTATTCCTCGCCCGTCAGCAGTTCTTCCTCATATTTGAGAAGAGCTTCTATGAGGCTAGCTTTGCTCCCGTTTTGCTTTATTCCTCTGTCCTGCGCAAGCTCGCGCAGCGCCGAGATGTTCATATATTCCAGCTCTTTCTCGCGCGCGGCGAGCAAATCGTCCGCCGAAACGCCGGAAAGGGAAGCGCTGTTCTCTTCGACAACATCTTTTCCCGCCGGCTGCGCCTCGTCGAAGAATGGAAGTTTTGGTTTGTTCGCGCGCAGCGGCATTCCCGCGGGCTTCAGCACAGTCCCTTCCGTCGGAAGAGCGCCCCACTGCGTAGGCGTTATAGCAAAACGGCAGACGACGCGCTTGCCGACAACGCGGCGGAAACCGCCGTCGCCGCTGTCTTCCACCACCGGCGATTCGTAAGTGCAGTTGTACAAATGCTGTATCTCTTCTCCGCGCAGTTTTATTTTCGCGTTAGTGGGATACTCCCCCATACGCCCGTTAAGTCCGAAAGAAAAGAATTTGCAGTCAGGATTCATTCTGTCCTCTACCATGACTTCATAAACAGAGCCGCTCTTATACATCGTCGACATGTCGCCAATATTTTCAACCGGCATCATGCCGGAAACAACAAGATTTCTCAAACTAATACCCTCCTAAAAAACAGGGAGAAGCGCAAAGCCCCTCCCTCTTAAATCTGTGTTACCCCAGCTCTATTCCGGTCATCGCGCCGCTCTCCGCAACCGCGATCACCAAATAAACTTTGTTCGAACTATCCAGTATGATTGTGCCGACGCGCATATTGTCGTCGGCGACGGTAGTTCCGGAAACAAAGGCTTCCTCGAGTTTCGCGAAACCGGCTGTATTTTCAGTCAGGTAATTCTGCTGTTCCTGAAACGGAAAGGCTCTTATGTCTGCCATCTGCTATTCCTCCTTATGCCGAAACCGCGTGCTCAACTCTTACAATCCAGAGGTCGTTGAGTATCTTAAAAGCGTACATTGCTTTCCACAAATCTGTTACTTTCAGAGCTAACGCTCCTACTGACTTGGCGTTTGCCAAGCGGTCAAGGCGCTTCGGCCCCGACTCTGCATGTTTCCATGCAGTTCAGACTGTCGCTTCCCGAATAAATATCGAGTCCCTTCACTCAGTCGTTGCAACCGGTATCGGCGTTGCCGAGTGACCTTGTTGTGGGTTGCCCTCGTCTTTACGTTAGGGGTTTCCCAATTAATCAGAAGGGATTTAACGCGAGCAGGACTAAGCTGCGAGCAATACGCAGTTTATATCAAATTTACCCGCGCTGGATCTCTGATTAAGCGGATCCCCGGTATTGGAGCGGTCGTTCTGCGACGGCGCTTTTACGATAACGGCGCTCGATTCCCCGGAAAGAGGAACTTCGCCGTAAGCGTCCTCGCCAAAGATTATCGTCGCGAAAACGTCCGCGTTGCCGTTAGTCGCCATAACGTCGCTGCCGCCTGTGCCGCCTTCGCCGGGAAGTTCCGGGGATTGAGTCGTCGCGATAAAGCGCACGCCGCACACCGTGCCGAACTCCCCCTCCATCACGTCCTGCTGAGCGGAATACTTCTCAACCGGCACAAAGCCCTCCAGAGCCTCGATATCCTGCTCCGCGTAGACATGGCAGATTCCGATGAAAGAGGGTCTGATTGGCGAAGTGTTGTACTTCACCGTCGCGTTGACCTGCTTCATTATCGGCTTGGCAAGAGCAGCCTTGAGTGTACGAACGGCCTTTTTAATTTCGTCCAGAGTTATCTTGCCGACAACTTCGGAGCGACCCGAGACGCTTCCGGCGTAAATCGCGTTAGAGCCGGTCATGAGAGCGTCGCGAGAAAGAATATCCATCGTCTCGCCCTCCTGATAACCCAGCTGCGCGACAGCCTCCGTCAGTATCGGATCTATGCCGGTGAGACGCACCTGGTCGGTAATCGGCACCCAGTCGCCATACTGCTGGAGATCGGCGGTAATATCCGTCTGAGTGAGCTTGCTCCCTGGCGGAGTTACGCCCTCGATGAGCGGAGTAATAGCGGGGGAGAGTCTGCCCCAGCGGGTAAACCTGATTCTCTGTCCTTGATTCTGCGGCAGATGGCGCTTCTGACCAAAACGCCGGTAAGTCAGAAGCGGAAGCGCCTTTGTGAGCGCGACTCTGTCGTAATAATCTTCTATTTTTATTCTCGAAGTCGTTGTATCCATTCGGTCAAAAACCGAAAGATTCACAGTTTTAATTATCATTTTATACTCCCTTCCGGACGCAGCTCGCTATCGCGAACTCATCGTCCTTTCCATTAAATTGTTGAAATCTGCGTCGGACATTCCCCAGAAGTCCGTTTCGCTTGTCCCGCTCTTGCCGCCGTCCGGCTTGCGCTGCCCCCTGCCGCTTTCGACAACAGGCGCGGGCTTCGACGACGATTTGAGCGTTACTTGTCCGTTCTGCTGCGGCGGCGGCGCTCCTGTTTGCCGCGCCGCTTCTGTTTGCTGTGTCTGTTTTCTGCCCATGCCCGCAAAGTACATTTCCCCCGTCAGATTCTGACGTATTTGGTCATAAACCATCTGATAAGCGACTGGATCTCTGTTCATCGCGTCCTGCATACTCTTGGGCACTTCCGAATTGATAACGTTAAGCACGTCCAAATGCCTTGGGTCGCGGAGAGTCATTTGCGCAAGACGGACAGCCGTCTGCTGATCTTCGCGCATTTTCATCGCCGCGTTGAACCGGTCCATGAAGTCTTGGCCGTCGGCAGCGTCCTGCGAAGTTTCTTTCTGCGCAGACTGCGATTTATCCGTTCCTTCATGTTCGGCTTTCCACGCGTCGCGGCGAGCGACAAACTCGTCCCATGTCTCGTCTTCGCGCGGAGCGGGTTCTTGCTCTCCGCCGCGCTGCGGTTTCGGACGCTCCCGCGTTTTCTTAACCTGCGGTTCAGTCTC
>CAYSMG010000099.1:0-4548 GCA_964432045.1 uncultured Eggerthellaceae bacterium | reverse complement strand
AGAAAAAATACTTCGATAGCTTTTGCTTTTCATTTTTTTATGCTTAGAGTAAAATGGCAAATCGCGTGAGTCGGAGCGCCAGCGTGACGCAATGGTAGCGTAGCGGTTTTGTAAACCGCCTGTTGCAGGTTCGAATCCTGTCGCTGGCTCCATTTCTTTTTTGCAATAATCTTTCTGATATCTAAGTCCAAAGGATCAAAGGAAGGTATTCATGTCTACAAGCACTCTGCCTCAGGATTACGACATTAAAGATATCGCCCTGGCTGATGCTGGCCTTGCGCGCATTTTGTGGGCCGATAGAGATATGCCGGTTCTAGCGAAAATTCGTGAGCGCTTCGAAAAAGAGCGTCCGCTTGAGGGCGTGCGTATTGGGGCCTGCATGCATGTAACAACCGAAACTGCTAACCTTATGCGGGTTTTGGTTGCAGGCGGAGCGCAGGTGAGCCTTTGCGCTTCAAACCCGCTGTCCACCCAAGATGATACCGCTGCCTCCTTGGTGCGTGATTTTGGGGTAAGTGTCTTTGCCATAACCGGCGAAGACGCAGATTCCTATCAGCGTCATATTGCTGCTGTGGCAAATACCAATCCTCAGATCGTCATGGACGACGGGGCCGATCTTGACACCGCCTTGCACACCACCTTTGCCGACAAGCTCATCCATGTCATAGGCGGTACCGAAGAAACCACCACTGGCGTGGTGCGCCTTGCCGCTATGGCCAAGGAGGGTTCTTTGCGTTACCCAGTGTTTAATGTCAACGATGCTAACACCAAGCACTGCTTTGATAACCACTATGGAACCGGACAATCTACTCTTGATGGCATTGTGCGGGCAACAAATCGCCTCTTGTGCGGGCGTACTATGGTGATATCGGGCTATGGTTACTGTGGTAGTGGCCTAGCACTGAGGGCAAAGGGCATGGGCATGAATGTTATTGTGTGCGAGGTTGACCCCTTGAAGGGCCTTGAAGCACATATGGAAGGCTACCGGGTCATGAAGGCCGAAGAAGCAGCCCCTTATGCTGATGTTTGGGTTACGGTTACCGGGAATTGCAAGGTGATTGATGAACCCGCCTTCAAGAACATGAAAGACGGTGCCATTCTATGCAATTCAGGCCACTTCGACTCCGAGATTAATCTGCCTTGGCTTGAAGAGCATGCCGTTAAAAAGGAAGAAATTAAGCCCTTGGTAGAGGAATATACCCTTGAAGATGGGCGCAAGATTATCGTCTTAGCCGAAGGCCGCTTGGTGAATCTTTCCTGTGCTGAAGGCCATCCGGCTTCGGTTATGGACATGAGCTTTGCAAACCAGGTCTTGGCAGCAGAATACCTGTACAAGCATGCGGGAAGTCTTGAAAATAAGGTCTACGATGTTCCTGCTGAAATAGACGATGGCGTGGCTCGCGTTAAGCTTGAAACGCTGGGAATAGAAATTGACGAGCTTACCGAAGAGCAAATTGCTTATATGAACTCTTGGAATTTCTAGTTTCACAGACAAAGATTCTTCTTATACAAGTGACTCATTGACGCATCGAAACCCTGCTTCGGTGCGTCAATTTTTATGAAGGAGATGTGCTCAAGCTTTGAGAAAGCTGTGCTTTGCCTGCAGAATAAAAGGGGGTTTTAGCAAGGATGGGAACCCAGAAGCCGTGAAGCGGCTTCAAGGAGGCTATAATCTCAAAGGTTTGCGCACTAGGCCAGGGGAATGCCGTATGTGCGCACATGAGCAGAGTGTAGGTGTCTGCGGTGTCTTAGTGAGGGCACAACAGGCAATTACCAAAAGGAGCGAAAGTGTTCGACCAGTTTTTCTCTGAGATTTCTTTCGTCGACATATTTAACTTCAGTGTCTTTATCGTCTTTTCGATTTGCTATACCTACCAGCTTTTTTATGTTTTTGTCGTACTAACACGCAAGCCTAAAACCCATACGCCAAAGAAGAATCACCGTTTTGCGGTTGTCATTTCTGCCAGAAATGAGCGGGCTGTCATAGGGGATCTTATCCACTCAATAAAGGTACAAAACTATCCGCAAGAGCTTATTGACATTTTTGTTATTGCCGATAATTGTACCGATGATACGGCTCAAGTTGCGCGTGATGCTGGCGCTATTGTCTTTACGCGCAAGAATACTGAATTGGTTGGGAAGGGATACGCCCTTGACTGGGGCTTTTCGGTCATTCGCTCCCAGTTTGCCGACCGTGCTTATGAGGCCTATTTTGTCTTTGATGCCGACAATGTTTTGGATGTGAACTACTTCCGCGAAATGAATAAGACCTTTGATGCGGGAGCCAAGGCATCGACAAGTTATCGGAACTCGAAAAACTATGATTCAAACTGGATCAGTGCTGGTTATGCAGTTTGGTTTTTGCGCGAGGCGAAGTTTCTTAATCAGGCGCGCTTGACGCTTAATACCAGCTGCGCCATTTCTGGTACAGGCTTTTTTATCTCGGCAGACATTATTGAGGCAGCAGGTGGATGGAAGTGGCATCTTCTTACTGAAGATATTGAATTTTCAGCTTCAAGTATTTTACAGGGCATACGGATTGCCTATACTCCCACCGCCATTCTCTACGACGAACAACCCATCACCTTCCGTGATTCTTGGAATCAGCGTTTTCGCTGGGCAAAGGGCTTTTACCAGGTTTTTGGAAAGTACGGCTGGCGTTTGGCAAAGGGCATTTTTACCAATCCAAAGGGTTATCGCTTTGCCTGCTATGACATGCTTATGACCATCGCCCCGGGTATGCTGCTTACCATCATCTCTGTTTTGTTTAATGGCATCATCATAGCCATGGCGGCGGCTGGCATGATGTCAACTGGTCAGATGGTTGCTTCTTCCTTTTCTTCTATCTGCTTCTGCTTGCTTAACTATGTCATCTTCATGTTTATGTTTGGCGTACTTACCACCTTTGTGGAATGGGATTCTATTCGATCGACAACGGGCAAAAAGGTGCTCTATATGTTTACCTTCCCCTTCTTCATGCTCACCTATGTCCCCATCGCGCTGGTGGCTTTGGTCAAAAAGTGCAGCTGGAAGCCCATTACTCACAGCATTTCTGTTGATGTTTCCGAGTTCTCTGAAAGCTCGGCAAGCGTCATTGACCAGGGTAAGCAGCGCTCCTAGACCCTACCAAACCCGTGCGAAGCTCAGGCAAAATACCTGGTGCGCACCTGCTGCTTTTAATGCCTCGCTTGCTTCTATAAGGGTGGCTCCGGTGGTGAAGACATCATCTACCAAGAGATACCGAGAGCCAATCTCTACCCTTGCGGAGACCTTGAAGCGTCCTGCCACATTCCCAAAACGAGCCTTACGTCCAAGTCCACGCTGATCAGCGCTTCGGGGGCGCTCAAGGGGTCGCTGTATTTCTAGTGCAAAAAAGCAGGCAAGCTCCTTGATGATTTCTTCCATGTGGTCAAACCCGCGTCTTCTTAGGGCGCTTTTGCTTGCAGGAATGCCGACAAGGAAGGGTTTAGGTTTCAGCCAGGAGGGGGGAAGGCTTTGGCTCATAAGCTGGGCTATAAAGGGGGCAAGTCGTCGCTCACCTTGGTCTTTGTAGCCTCGTATGATTCGCGCAGAGGCTTCATCAAACAGTGTGCTGCTAATACAGGCATCGAAGGAAAGGTTTTCTAGCTGTAGACGAGCGAGACTTATCGGGTTGCATTCGGTGCATTGAATACGACCCTGAGGTGCTCCACAGCGGGGACAGGCTCGCCACAAGTCAAGGTAGCTAAGATTTCGACAGCAGGAGACACAGAGCACCTCGCCGGGCCTGTCACAGACGACACAGCGGCTGGGCCAGAGCGTTTCTGCCAGCGCAGAGCTACCGAGCTGCACATACCTACCTATGATGTCAGAGATCGCTTTCATGAATCCAGCCTAGAACTCAGATCTCGCTTGAAGTTTAGGTGGATCTGATACCGAACACTTCCTCTTTAAAGTCCATCTGCGCTTTTATCTTGTTTGATCTGTTACACTGGGGTCTGCTTCTTTCGGGTCTGTAGTTGAGGGGTAATTCCCAAATCCAAGGCAGACGCGGTCGAAAGGATCCACGTAAGCAGGGGCTTGTTTCCTGCGATCATGGCGCGTCCTAGAGGTAAGTCGCACCGCTCACTTGTTTAGATGGCGTTGGGCCTCGGTGGGCGAGAGGGTATGAGTTCACGCTACTCCCCAGTGCGCGAGTGTGGGGGCAAAAACTAGGTCAGCCGGAAGAAGCTAAAAGACAAAAAGAACGCGGATGGAGGGAAATGATGCGTCTCAAAGCCATTGTGGCTTCTTGCTTAGTAAGCCTTACTCTTGTGGCTTTAGTAGCTTGCTCTTCAGAATCCTATACTCTCGAAACAACAACGCCTTCGCTTTCAAGCCCCGATATTATTGAGGACGGGGTTTTGCATGTAGGGGTGAATTCATCAGCCGCTCCTTTGGCGGGTAGCAATAGTGCAGGCGATCTTGTTGGCTTCGATGTTGACCTTGCTGCGGCTCTTGCTGATCAGTTGGGACTGAAGCTTGAGCTAAGCGATGTAGGCAGTGATGGGGAAACTGCACTGTCCGAGG
>CAYSMG010000098.1:0-4612 GCA_964432045.1 uncultured Eggerthellaceae bacterium | reverse complement strand
ACAAGATTTTGTACAACGTATGGAGAATAGCAGGAGGAGAAAAGAACAAAGAACTATTCAAGAAGTTGGAGGGCTCCGAGATATGGGAGTTTCGGACTCTCTACAATGGGATAGCCTACCGCCTGTTTGCCTTTTGGGATACGGACAAAGAAACCTTGGTGGTCTCCACGCATGGAATGGTAAAAAAGTCCCAAAAGACACCGAAAAAAGAGATAGCACAGGCAGAGGCGATAATGAAGCAATATTTTGAACACAAAAAACATAAGATATGGAACAGATAGGAGACATGAAACTCTATTCTTTAGAGGAGGTTACCGATGAACTTATAGGCAAGAAAGGGACTCCCGAGAGGGATGATTTTGATAGAAAGGTAGAAGAAGCTTTACACGCCTACCGAATTGGAGAGGCTATTAAGAATGCCAGGCTTAAGCAGAACTTGACACAGGAAGAGTTAGGAGAACGTGTAGGAGTGCAAAAAGCTCAAATATGCCGTATGGAGCGAGGATATAGTATAAGCATTCCAAGTATGAGCCGTGTGTTCAAGGCATTAGGCATAGCAACTGCTACTCTTGATTTGGGAAAAGCTGGAAAAGTTGCTTTGTGGTAAAATTAATGAGGTATGCCAGAAATTGGCATACCCCTCGTCAATGTTTCTTTAAACGACCTTTAGTAGCACTCGCCCGCAGGGCACGCGACCGTAGGGAGCAAAGTCCCCACTAATAGGGGGGCAGGGGGGTTAAAAGGGTTCAGTTTTTCGAAGAAAAACGTTAGGGGGTGGCCAAAAGTAACTTTTGGGTTATCCCCGATTAATATGTTATCAAGTATTTAGAGAATATTTGCCCCGATTTTGGGTACGCATTTCCAAAATTATCCTCTGTATATCCTTTTCCGCACATCTTTTCGCAAGTAAAACATTTTTGTTAACTTTGCGCGTTTTGGAGTATACAAGCTAATAAATTCAATATGAACAGAAAGATCGCTTTTATAACTCTGTGTCTGTGGCTGACGGCGGCGACTTTTCCGGTCTTTGCGCAGCAGGAATCAGACTCGACCTATACTTTCCGACTTGCTGCGGAGGAGGCCGTAGCTGACAGCCTTGCAAGTTCGCAGGCCTTGGTCGATAGCCTCGTAGCGGAACAAGCCGTGGTCGACAGCCTTGCAGCAAAAGGGGCAGAAGTTGAAAGTATGGCGGAGGCCGTGAGCCCGGTAGAGGAGGAAACCGTAGAACAGCAACCTGCAGTGGAGGAAATGGCGGAACTGCAAACTGCAGAACAGGAAATGGTAGAGGAGGAAACGGTGGAACTGCAAAATACCGTTGACACTCCGTCGGAAACAAAAGTAGCAGACGATTATCAGTTTGCATTGCGTGCCAACCTGCTGCGCTGGGCAACTCTGACACCCGACGTGGGAATCGAATGGCGCGTCAGCCCGAGTGTAGGCATAGTAGTAAACGGCACATGGACTGCATGGACTTGGAAAGACAATAACCGTCGTTATGCCCTCTGGGAAGTAATGCCGGAAGTGCGCTGGTACTTGGACGAGTCAAAAGATTGGTATGTGGGCGCAATGTTCAAGGCAGGACAGTTCAACTACAATTTGGCCGACAACGGTAGGCAGGGCGACATTATGGGAGGCGGCTTTACGGGCGGCTACCAGTTGCGCTTGAGTAATGCCTTGTCGTTGGATTTCAGTCTGGCTCTGGGATATCTGCACTCGGATTATGAGAGGTACGAGGTCACGAACGGTGTACCCGAGTGTGTTGAGGAAGGTACGAAGAACTGGTGGGGCCCCATCAACGCGGGTGTAACCTTAGTGTGGAAACTATTTTAAACAAACTGAAGCTGAGAGCAGAACGGGACTTGTTTAGAAAATCTTAGCACGGAGGAATCGAATATGAAAGCAAAGCGATATATAAGTATAATGGGAATGGCAACCGCACTGCTACTCTGCTTGGGCAGTTGCGTGAAATACGACCTTCACTCCACATCGGGTACAGACCCGGATCCTGACCCTGGTACAACTACGGGCACAGTGACAATTACAGCCGATTGGACTAATAGAGGCGATGGCGTGGAGGTACCCACCTCGTGGACGGTCAGCTTGGATGATGTTTATACCGGAACAGAGACCGGGGAGACGCATACGCCCGACTACCTTTTCGAGGCAGGCAGCTATACCCTTGTGGCCTACAACATCCCTGAAAACATCACGGTAAGCGGCACTACGGCTACGGTAGATGCAGACGATAACAACACGAGTTATATTAACGGAACCCCCGGCTGGCTCTTTACGAGTGTGCAGGAGGTGAACATAGAAGCCGACACCAATAATGAACTGACCGCAGTCATGCAGCAGCAGGTGCGAGAGCTGACGTTGGTGCTGACACCCACAGGCGATGCGGCAGAACTCATAGAAAGCATCGAAGGAAGTCTGAGCGGAGTGGCAAGCACGCTGAACTTCGACACGAACACGCACGGCACATCCTCAGAAGTTGCCCTGTCGTTCACCCAAATAACGGAGGGAGACGATGCTGGTAAGTGGAGCGTCACGGTGCGGCTGTTAGGCATCGTCGAGAGCGACGAACAGACATTGACGGCCACCATCAGCTACACCGGTGGCAACCCGCAAGACAGCTTGATAGAGAGCGACCTGACTACGGATCTTGAGGACTTCAACGCCAATAAGACCGAACCCCTCACCCTGACGGGTAACCTTGTTGAAACACCTGACGGAACGGGTTTCTCCGGCAGCATAGACGGATGGAACGAAGTTGACAGAGGCAGTGTGGATGCCAACATACAATAAACGTAAATCAATAAAACACGAAAAGATATGAACAAGTTCACATTCTACGGGCTTTCGGCTGCAGCCATTCTACTACTTGCGGCAAGCGCCTGCACCCATGATGAACTGACTGACAATACCCTGCCCGAGGGCGAATATCCGCTGATTATAGAAGCCACCGGCCTGTCCGTTGCGGCTACCACACGTGCCACCGTGGACGGTAACTGGGATGGCGTACAGACTGTGGGACTCAAAGTGGATAACGAAGTGAAGGAATACAATGTAAATACTTTCGGTGACAACACGAGCGCCACACTGAGCTCCGACGACCCGCACTACTGGACCAGCAGCGAGGACATCACCGTCACGGCCTGGTGGCCCTATAGCGCAAACGAGACGGAACCGCCCGTAGTGAAGGTGCAGGCTGACCAGAGCTTGCAGAAAGACTTTGCGGCCAGCGACTTTATCTCTGCCGTGGATAAGAAGGTAAAATTCGACAGTCCAACCCTCACTTTCAGCCACCGCACTGCGCGCATCACCATCAAGCTGACGGAATACACCACGGGGCTGACATCCGTGAAACTGACAAATCTCTCCACCGATGGCGGCAACCCGGACGAGATCGTCCCGTATGAGTATGACGAGGCAAACTTCATCTACGTCGCCCTCGTTGCCCCTCAGTTCGTTGAGGCAGGCACTACTTTCATCAGCTGCGAATTCAACGACGGCAAGACACTCATTGAATACAAGATGCAGAATGAAGCCGAATGGAAAGCGGGCGAGGAATATACCTACACCGTCTCCCTTGCTGAGGCAGGCCCGGACTATATCTACAACCAAGGTACCAACACCTACACGGTCTACACTGCCAAGGGCCTGTTAGTATGGAACGTGGCCGCGCAGGACGACCCCTCAACTAACTGCACCCTTGCTCGGGACATCAACTGGACAGATATCGAATGGACGGGCAGCGAATGGACGCCGATAGGCAGCTATAGCAGCCGATTCACCGGAATTTTCGAGGGTGGCGACTATACCATTACGGGGCTGACCATCGATCAAGAGGATTCAAGCTATGTGGGTCTGATTGGCTATCTCGGCTCCGGCGGCAAGGTGCAGAACCTGACGCTAAATGAGATTGATATAAAAGGCAACCGCTATGTCGGCGGTGTAGTGGGAACCAACTACTACGGCACCGTGACCAACTGCAGTGCCTCAGGTACCGTATCCGGCAGTGGCGAATATGTAGGCGGCGTTGTGGGAATGAACTTCGGCACCGTAACCGACTGCACCTCCTCGGGCAGTGTCTCCGGTGCCGGCTGCATCGGCGGCGTGGTGGGAACCAACTACGGCGGTACCGTGACTGCCAGCTATTCCTTGGGCAGAGTCGACGGCGATTCCAACGTCGGTGGCGTGGCGGGATATAACGGCCGCGTCGGCCGCAGCATCGTGACCGCATGCTATCATGCTTCGGGCACCGTCTCCGGCAGTGGCGAATATGTAGGCGGCGTTGTGGGAGACAACCACGGCAGAGGTATAGTGACCACCTGCTATTGGAGTAGCGATATTAGCGAGGGTATCGGCTACGATTACAACGACTCTGGTGATGTTACGAAAGTGGATGGCGACGACGTTACTTGGGAGGATGCCGTTGATGAGATGAATAAGGCTATCGATGCGTGGAACGAAGACAATACCGCCAATCCCGACAAACAGTGTGATTGGGAGTACGTATACCACGATGAGAATACCCCGCCCACGCTGACGAAGAAGTAATAAGTAAGCCGAGGGTATCAAAATGCCAATATTTAAAAATTTATCCCTGCTA
>CAYSMG010000097.1:0-4615 GCA_964432045.1 uncultured Eggerthellaceae bacterium | reverse complement strand
CCCTTCAAGCCGGCAGGAGGTGTTTTAACCTGAACCGGATATTGAATGGTCTCGGGCTTTTTGAATAGGCTACCCAAGGTCATAGAACCTAATTTAAAGCTTCCCATCCTAAGCCCTACCTTTCTGTACAACTAAGACAGGGGTCAATAGTAAGCACGATCATATTGACATCGGCCAGGTCACAGCCTGCCAAAGCCTTGGTCATGCCCCCTAGGTTCTGGCTGGTTGGTGTACGCATACGCATGCGTTCAAGGTTTTTGGTCCCGTTTCCGCGAGCATAGTAGTAGCATTCCCCGCGAGGTTGTTCCACAACATTCGAAGCCTCTGTCCCATCGGCTGGGGCTCCCTTAACGGGAACCTCGATATCGCCATCAGGAATCTTCGCAATCATTTCTTCAATGATGTCAATCGACTGCAAGACCTCAAGCGCACGCACCTTTACTCGAGCATAGCAGTCACCCTGGGTATCAAGAATAGGAGTGAAGTCGGACAATTCGCCGTAGGCACCATTACCCAAAAGGCGTACGTCAAAGTTCACATTAGAAGCACGGGTAAAGGGCCCTACCATACTCAGATCTAAGGCATCTTCTTTGCTAATGTAGCCAACACCTACGGTGCGATTCTTGACTGAACTGTCATTCAAAAAGGCCTTACAAATCTTACGGTAGTCATCTTTGATACCTTCAAGCACGGCCTTAATTTCAATAAACTGACTTGCCTCGATATCGCGTACAACTCCGCCAACTTTCACAACCGAAAAGATCACGCGACCGCCCGTTGTCTTTTCGAAAATATCCAAAACTCGCTCACGTAGACGCCAGCAGTGCATGAACAAGCTTTCAAAACCGAAGGCATCGGCTGCAAGGCCCATCCATAAAAGGTGAGAATGCACACGCGAGAGTTCATGCCAAATGACGCGCAGATACTCGGCTCGGCGGGGTATCTCAACTCCCATAAGCTTTTCGATGGTCTCTGCATAGCCCATGGAATGTCCAAAGGCGCAGATGCCACAAATGCGCTCAGCCACATAGATAAACTGATTGTAATCACGCGTTTCAACTAATTTTTCAAGGCCTCGGTGTATAAAGCCAATTTGAGGAATGGCCTCAAGCACCTTTTCATCCTCAACCACCAAGTCAAGATGCAGCGGCTCGGGTAGAACCGGGTGCTGAGGACCAAATGGTATAACAGTCGCCTTACCCATGCGCTACTCGCCTTCCTTCGTTTGCTGCTCGTCCTGGGCAGCAGCCTTTTTGGCCTTTGCTGCTATAGCTGCACGAACCCGCGCCACCTTCTCCGGATCCATGCCCTTGAGCTTCTCTTCAACCCCCTCAGATGAGGGAGCGATAATCCCCTCACTTGATTTTTCCGCCTTTGCCTCGGGGTGGTCTGCCACGAAGGCGGCATTAGCGGCGGCAGCCTTTTTGGCTCGTTCGGCCTTGGCTGCAGCGGCCGCCCGCGCCTTTTCCCGCGCTGCTTTCTGCTCAGGCGAAATGACGGTCATGGGCTCGCTTTGTGTTAAGGAGTAGAAATTTCCACCAAAGTCGATGGCGATATCTTTAATGTCAACTCCAAATAAATCATGCACTTCATTTTCAAAGACAAAGGCAGCAAGGAACTTGTCACTGATACTGGGAACGATATCTCCCTTGCGGATATGTTCAACCTTATTGTCCTGCAAAAGGCCATCCTTCATAAAGGAATATATCAGCTCAATACCGTCTTCGGTATTTACCGCAAGTAGTTGGACAAAACGCCAGCCCTCCTCCTTGCGCTGTGAGGCCATCTCTTTGATGCCATCAAGGGCAATAAGATTTCTCTCAACTTCAAGCGCCATGCTAGGCCTCCTTTCGGGCGGCATTAAGCGCCTTGCTCTTCTCGTCAAGGATTGCCAGCCCTTGCACCACGGCATCAATGATGGCTTCGGGTCGCACAGCACAGCCTGGTGCATAGACATCCACCGGAATAGCTTTGTCAACCCCACCCATGACGTTGTAGCAGTCATGGAAGATGCCTCCTGTGCAGGCACAAATTCCGCAGGCGATAACCACCTTTGGCTCGACCATTTGGTCGTAAATTTCTTTTACTACCCCGATGTTTCTCTCGTTTACACTGCCGGTTACCAGAAAGATGTCGGCATGCTTAGGGTTGCCCGTGTTTATGATGCCGAATCGCTCAACGTCAAAACCGGGACATAGAGCCGCAAGTACTTCGATATCGCAGCCATTACAGCTTGACGCGTCGTAGTGAATAACCCACGGTGATTTTGATGCAAAAGCCATGTGATGCTCCTCACTACATATATATCAGAAGGCCAATGTTAAGGCAGCCGACCACTAGGGCCACCAGCCAAGCGGAAGAAAGCATGGCCTGCCATTTTACGCGAGCAAAGTTATTGTCAATCCAGATTTCAAAGAAGTAGGTCACCAAGGCCACCACAACCGCCAAGATTATAGAAAGCGGGTTTCCCCAGATAAAGAACATGCCAACCCAGCCAAGGAAGAGTACGTTTTCACACCAGTGCATAATTTCGACCTTCGCCAAGGTGGAACCACTCATTTCTGTGGTCACGCCCTTTACCAGCTCCTGGTGAGCATGGTGGGAATAGGACAGGTCAAAGGGTGACTTGCGCAACTTAATAGTAAGAACAAAGAGGAAACCTAAAAAGACCAGCCAAATTGAAGTAAAGACCGGAAGTTCAAGATTGAAAGCCGATGCCACTTCAAAGCTTCCACTCGCCATGAAGAAGGCTATAGCCATCAGCAAGATCATAGGCTCATAAGCCATAACTTGTATGGTCTCACGATGCGCGCCCAATTCGGCATAGGGACTGCGCGAGCTATAGGCCGCCACAATAAAGAGCAGACTTGAAAGCGTAATGGTAAAGACGCACATTAAAAGGTTGCCGCCGGTGTAAAAAATACCTCCAGCTACTACGGCAAAGACCAAAGCGAAGGTGATGTATACCCCCTCAGAGGAATTGACCGCCACATGGTCTTTCTCCAAAAGCTTTCTTACATCGTAGTAGGGCTGCAGAAGCGGGGGCCCTACACGGCCTTGCATACGAGCCGTTATCTTTCTATCGAGTCCTGCTAAAAGGCAGCCCAGAATTGGGGCCAATATAGCAAAACCAATACATCCCAAAACGGTAATGAATAAATGCATTGACCTTAGCCCCTTTCTAGAACAAACCTGCTGCTATCAGCGCTGAGAAAACATAGAGCAGCCCAAGGAAGAGCCCGCAGGCCACCGTGCCAAAGATATCGAGCCGCGACTCCCCTAGCCAGTCTGAGAGGTACCAGTTACGTGATGTTGCCTCGCTGACACCTGAGAGGGAGTTTCTGAAGGTGCGCTGGTCGTTATCGACACTAACTCCTGCCAGGTAAACATTCACCTTGCGCGCACTTGAATGGCCCAAACCTGCAAACAAAACAATGATTATCAGCACCACCGCTACTGCAGCGATGATGAGGTTATCAAAGCCAATCGAAATACTTGTTGTGTTAAAGACATCTAGCAAGTAAGGCTCTACAAGGTTGATGGAAATAAGCGGTAGACCCACGCAGGCTAAGACAATAAAGACAGCCATAAGCATGATGGGGGTCCACTCGCTCATGTGAACCGACAACTCAACATTTTTCGAATTCCCAGCAATGCCGGATAGCTTGCCCAGCCACTTTGCCCAGAACATAAAGGTTGCAGCTGAACCAAAGGCTAAAAGCAGCAGTAGGAGCAAGTCGCCCGACAGAGCAAAGGCTTCCAAGGTGGCCCATTTAGAAATAAGCATGCCAAAGGGAGCGATAAACATACACATAATGCCCAGCATCATAAAGCGAGCAAGGCTTGGCATGCGGTCAAAGAGAAGATCCATATCTTCTATGTTGCGGCTGCCAATGTGATGCTCTGCCGTGCCCACGCAGAGGAACAAAAGCGACTTTGCAATGGCATGGAAGAGAATAAGGAAGGTTGCTGCCCAAACGGCTTCAGGGGTACCCACGCCAGCACAAGCTGTGATGAGCCCCAAATTCGCAATGGTGGAGTAGGCTAAGACACGCTTGGCATTGCTTTGGGTAATAGCCAGACAAGAGCAGATAAAGAAGGTAATACCACCAACAAATATAAGCATATTGCCAGGCACAATGCATACCTGCAAAACCGGAGCGAATTTCACCAAGAGAAAGACACCGGCCTTAACCATGGTTGATGAGTGAAGCAAGGCAGAGGTGGGAGTCGGTGCCACCATCGCTCCCAAAAGCCAGGTGTGGAAGGGCATCTGAGCTGCCTTGGTAATACCGGCAAAGGCAAATGCGGTGACTGCAAGTGTGGCAAGCTCGGGATAGAACTGCCCCAAGGTCAAAAGCTCACTGAGAGAAAGTGTTCCAAAGACATTCAGGCTTGCTACCATGCCAATAAGGAAGGAAATTCCACCCAGCAAGTTCATGATAATTTGACGGAAGGCGTTGCGTATTGCCTCTTCGGTACGGGTGTAGCTGATGAGCAAGAAAGAGCACAGCGTAGTGACTTCCCAGCCAGTAAAAAGCCAGGTGAGACTATCGGCAAAGACGATAAGGAACATTGCCGATAAGAAGATGAACATCAAGGCAAAAAAGACAGG
>CAYSMG010000096.1:1772-4625 GCA_964432045.1 uncultured Eggerthellaceae bacterium | reverse complement strand
AAGCAGCAATTTCCAAGACCTCAGTTTGGAGAGCTTCTTGTAGCATGGATGTTGTTTTTAGCTTTGTGATACCCGCTATCGTGGGTCTTTTTATTGGAATGCTATCGGGGCTTTTGGGCATTGGCGGCGGCACCGTTATGGTGCCGGTCTTCCGCCTTTTCTTTGGGCTTGAGGCGCTTATGTCTACTGCTACCTCGCTGTTCACTATTATTCCCACCTCTATTTCAGGGGCAGTATCGCACCTGAAAGGAAAAACCTGCGTGCCTTTCTTGGGTTTGGCAGCCGGTTTGGGCGGTGCACTTACCTCGCCGATAGGGGTGTACTTGGCAGGTATATCGCCAGGATGGCTGGTAATGCTGGCGGCAGCACTGATCATTGGCTACTCTGCCGTCAATATGCTGCACAAGGCCATCAAGTCCTCAAATAAGAAGGCGAAGGGTGCCCAGCCCGATGCCGCTGATATTCCTGCTGTACCAAAGCCCTCCCGCAAGCAGCTCTTATATGGGGTCCTTATTGGCTTAGGAGCCGGTCTTGCCTCGGGTTATGTGGGGGTAGGTGGCGGCTTTATCATGGTGCCGCTCATGCTTTCTGTCATAGGCATCCCCATGAAACTGGCTTCTGGCACCTCTCTTATTGCGGTGATGATCTTAGCTATTCCAGGAACTATTGAAAATGCCCTTGCGGGAAACATTGACTACCTTGTGGGCTTGGCGGTTGCCATCGGATCAATTCCGGGAGCAATAATTGGCGCACGCTTGGTAAGCCTAGTGCCCGAGCGTCTTTTGCGCCTTATCTTTGGAATCTTTCTTATTGTGGCAGCGGCTATACTATTTCTCAACGAGTTGGGCATTTTGGGCTAGAACACTGTCTTACTAAAGGGATGGGATCTATGGATCAGCAAAGTACAAGCACGGAAGATAACACTATGCCGCGCTTTTTTAATTTAGAGATGCTTATGTTTACACTGGTGGTGCTCTCAGGCATGGTGCTGGTGTGGACCCTAGCCGCCCCGCAGCAGTACAACATTGCGGTTATTGTGATAGCGGGCTTGGTATTTACCTCGTCTTTAATGATGGTCATTCGTTTGGTGATGGACCCCGATTCAGTACGCGCCCGCCAATCCGATGCGGTACTGCGTCTGGCAAGCCAAATGCTTGACTGCATGAAAAATGGCATGACCAGCGAGGCCGCCCAAACTATCTGTGCGCTTTTGCTTCCTTCTACCGCTGGCATTGCGGTATCCATTACCGACCGCGAAAGCATTTTGGGTTATGCAGGCTTTCTTGAAGCAGAAAACCCCTCGGGTAGCGTCATTCGCACCCATGCCACTCACGCCAGCATCGCCGACGGCAAGATGCGCATCCTGTTCACGCCTGAAGACATTGGTTTTCAGGCTGGTTCTACCATTCAGGGAGCCATTATCGTGCCTCTGGTTGTAGGTGGAAGCATTGAGGGCACGCTGAAGTTTTACTATCGCAATGCTCGCGACATTAGTGAGACTCAAAAGTCTATTGCGGAGGGTTTCGGGCGTCTTATTTCTACACAAATGGCTGCAGTAGCTTTGGAAGAGCAGAAAAAACTGGCAGCCAGTATGGAGCTTAAGGCCCTGCAAAGCCAGATCAATCCGCATTTTCTCTTTAATACCATCAACACCATTGCCTCTTTGGTGCGCACCGACCCGGCTCGCGCACGAGTTTTGTTACGCGAGTTTGCCACCTTCTACCGTCGCACTCTGGAAGATTCCGCCGACCTTATTTTCTTCGAGCGTGAAATGGAACAAACCCGTCGTTACTTCACTTTTGAGATGGCGCGTTTTGGTTCCGACCGTGTTGAGCTGCACGAAATGATTGACAAGCGCGTAGCTCAAATGCTGGTTCCACCCTTCCTTATTCAGCCTTTGGTAGAAAATGCCGTGCGGCACGCCATGCCGGCTGAGGGCAAGCTGCTTATTACGGTCTCGAGTCGGGTGGAAGGCAATGACATCGTCCTTTGCGTAGAAGACAACGGCGTTGGCATGACTGAAGAGGCGCGCCAGAATATCTTGAACCCGGCTCCAAGTAGGGGGCTTGGTATTGCGGTCAAAAACGTGCACGACCGCATTTGTGGCTACTTTGATCAGGGTTCTGGCATGGAAGTTGAAAGTGAATTGGGTAAGGGGACGCGCATTACTCTACTTCTTAAAGGAGGCTGTAGTCGCCAGGAAGATATGAAGAAGGGCCTAGCTCAACAACAGCGCTAGCCTTCGGTGCTGCTGGGATTTTCTTGGTGATCCTGCAATCAAGTTCTTAAAGTGCGTGTTATTTCTTTTAGATCGCTGTTAGCTGATGCTTACTTGTCGCTTATGTGCAGATTAGTATCGTGAAATCTAAATTGCGATCATTATTAATGAGATGGAGTATTATTAAAGAAAGAAAAACGTCGCGTGCGAAAACTGCACAGTGACCAACTACCATATTAAGGAGGAATCATGGACAAGAAGGTATACGAGCTGCTAAACGACCAGATCAACAAGGAATTATATTCGGCATATCTATATCTGTCTTTTGCCGACTATTACGAGGAAGAAGGTCTGGATGGTTTTGCCAATTGGTACATGATCCAGGCTCAGGAGGAGCGCGATCACGCCTTGATTTTCCGCAACTATCTACACGACAATGGTTGCAAGGTAAAGCTTTTGGCTATTGATCAGCCCGATAAGGTGTTTAACTCCTACATTGAGCCGCTTGAGGCTGCCTTAGAGCATGAGAAGTACGTTACCAGCCTCATCAACGACATCTATGCGGCTGCCCATGATGCTAAGGATTACCGCACCATGAAGTTCCTTGATTGGTTTATTGAGGAGCAAATGGAGGA
>CAYSMG010000096.1:0-1672 GCA_964432045.1 uncultured Eggerthellaceae bacterium | reverse complement strand
GCGCCATAGCCAGCATAGGGCTGAGTTGGACTATAGTACCCGGTTTGCGGAGGTGCATAATATCCCTGCTGTCCGGGTGTTTGGGTGTAGGCGGCAGGCTGCCCATAAGGAATGCTTGTTGCCTCTTTGCGGTCGCGGTTTATGCATACCGCAGAAATAATCAACAAAATTACGAGCACTATGTTGCCGTACAAAAATGCGGCAACTGTACCAACAACCGCCCAAACAAAAGCGCGACCCAGCTTTTCAGTGTTTTTGCAATTACGGATGCCTGTGATGCCGGCAATTAAAGTTATAAGTGAACAGATAATACTCCAGGCAACGTAGGAACCACCCAAGCCAATAACAAGTGTTGCCATGCCTATAACATCGCTTGCAGAGAGGTTATATTCATCCATAACCTCCGCAGAATCGTGATCTAAGTATAGAGCGCTTTCAAGCTGTGATTCCATACTTGCATCAGTCATAACATATGCACTTAAACCCAAAACAGCGGCGATGAGGATCAAGAAAACAAGAGACAGGATTGAAACGATAACAACAGCAATGCTTAAACCGCGAATGGTGTTAGCGCGTGAATTCTGCATAAGAAGTCCTTTCTTAAACGACGGCTTTATATACAGCAACTAAGCATCCTAGGCTTAACCGTGAAACTCTTCAGCGCGGGTCACTCGAAAACGAGTTGAAACTTAAGGAGGCCACACAATAATCCCCGAATGCCCTTTATTCTACTATAGGAATTTAAGGGCTTTCTCAGGCGTGCTTTATTTGTTGTCAAAAGGCAGACAAAAGCCAAAGACTACAAGATTGCTGCTGATCACCACTTAAGAGGCCCCACTTTTTCTAATTTTTAAGAGAGTTTATAGGTGCCGGAATGCGTCCGCCACGGCGAGCAAAGACCGTGCCGGCATATTGATTCACCGGCATGATGGGGGCATAGCCCAAAAGCCCACCAAATTCCAGTTTCTCACCAATGTTTTTGCCTATGGCAGGAATAATGCGTACTGCCGTGGTCTTATTGTTAATCATGCCAATAGCGCATTCATCAGCGATAATACCAGCAATGGTTTCTATTGTGGTGTCACCTGGTACCGCAATCATGTCAAGCCCAACCGAGCAAACACAGGTCATGGCTTCAAGTTTTTCAAGACTTAGGGCACCTGCTTCAGCAGCGCGTATCATGCCGGCATCTTCAGACACCGGGATAAAGGCACCGGAAAGCCCTCCTACTGAAGAAGAAGCCATCACACCACCCTTTTTGACTGCGTCGTTAAGCATGGCAAGAGCAGCAGTGGTACCAGGCCCACCACAGCGCCCAACGCCAATAGCTTCAAGAATTTCTGCAACCGAGTCACCTTCAGCAGGGGTAGGGGCAAGAGAGAGGTCCAGGATGCCACGCGCTACCCCCAAACGCTTACTTGCCTCGCGCGCCATGAGCTCGCCAGCGCGAGTAATCTTAAAAGCCGTTGCCTTAATTGCTTCTGCAACGGTGGTTAAGTCGGCCTCTTTTGGCATATTCGACAGCACAGCACGCACAACACCTGGCCCCGATACACCCACGTTGATAACCGCATCGGCCTCGCCTGAACCATGAAAGGCCCCAGCCATAAAGGGATTGTCTTCTACCGCATTGCAGAAAACAACTAATTTACCTGCACCTATGCACTGCTTG
>CAYSMG010000095.1:0-4640 GCA_964432045.1 uncultured Eggerthellaceae bacterium | reverse complement strand
GTTTTCAAAAAGGCGTTTGCCGCCTGAGTCCCCAGACGATCAGCGTTCTGAATAATAAAAACCTTACACTTTGCCTCTATGGGAGCCAAAGAAACCTGCGAGAGTAGCTGGCGAACCTGATCAACCAGATAACCTGAAGCGCCCTCGGGTTCAAGATGAATGACATCGGGGTGCTTTTTGCGTCCGATGCGCGTACAGGCATCGCAGGCTCCGCAGATGCCTCCACGCGGGCCGTGGGCACCCTTTGGACAAAGGAGCGCCTGCGCAAGGGAAAGGGCCGCTATATGCTTATTCGAACCGGCAGGGCCACAGAACAAGTAGGCATGGCTTACGCGCTCGTGCATGATGCTTGCACGCAGTATTTCGCGCACCCTCGGCTGACCAAGAATATTTTCGAAGGCATCAGCCATGATGGGACCTTCTCCTTTGTTTTCTTTGCTTCGGCATCTTCGCTTGGCCTTCGTGGACAGATACTTTATTGATGTCAGCCTGATTGGTATCGAGTTTATTGGCAGAAGACTCAATGATGTAATGCTTATTGCTGCTAGGCTTATTTGAAGAGGGACTCTGCGCATCCTTTGCTTTGCTTCCCTTGCAGTAAGCCTTTTGCTTAGCCTGTTTTGCCTTGTATTCCTGACGCACCTTTCTTTTATCCAGGCGTGTAAATACTTCCCCCTCTTGCGCAAGCACCTCATCTAACCAGGGGAATAAATCGCTTAGCTCACTACAGATGGCACGAGCGGTAGCAGAGCGCGCCTTAGCGCTTTTTACGACTCGTATGCGCTGGGGATCTGCCTGCGCTAGCCTTGCAAAACCATCTGCTACGCGCCGGTGAAAATCATCTCCCCCCTGTTCCATGCGATCGGCCCCATGCCGCGTTGCTCGCGCCAAGGCTGTTATAGCATCGGTTCCTGCTACTAAAAGTATGGTACGTGAGGGCATAATCCCCTGACAGGCAAAGTGATTCGCTGCCTGCACAAAATCAAGAGGAAGCTGTCTACCATAGGACTGGTAGGCCAAGGTGGAATCGGTAAAGCGGTCGCATAAAACAACGGCTCCGCGCGCAAGAGCCGGCTGGATAACCTCAAAAACCAGTTGCGCGCGAGCTGCCTCAAAAACCAAAAGCTCTGATCTATCAGAAAAGTCGGCATTGGCAGGATTAAGCACCACCTGACGCAGCTTTTCCCCAATGCGGGTTCCACCGGGTTCGCGCAGACAGACTACCTCATGTCCGTGCTGAGAAAGCAAGTCAGCCAAAAAGCGAATATGGGTGGACTTGCCTACCCCATCTCCGCCTTCGAAACTTATAAAAACGCCCGGACTCGAAACTTCGGGCTGCTTTGCTTGCTCCATGCAATCACTTTCAAACTATTCAAGCGCCAAAACGCTTTGCTAGACAAAAACTAGACAAGGTCAAAGACATCGTTTCCCTGGGTATCAATACCCACAAAAACCGGAAAGTCCACTACCTCGACACGCCGCAGAGCCTCGGTGCCTAAGTCCTCATAGGCAACCGTTTCAGATGATGCCACACATTGAGCCAGAAGAGCTGCTGCTCCCCCACACGCTATGAAATAAACGGAAGCAGTCTGACGGCAGGTCTGCCGCACCTCCTCGCTGCGATGGCCCTTACCCACCGTTGCTACCACCCCAGCCTGATGTAGGGTGGGAGCCGCAAAATCCATACGCGAAGCGGTAGTGGGACCAATGGCTCCAAAGGGCTTGCCACATGCAGGCGGTGTTGGCCCCGCATAAAAGATGGTCTGCCCGCAAAGCCCATAGGGAAGCACACCTTGGCTGTCTTTAAGCTCTTGCATAAGGCGTACATGACCAGCATCACGCAGAGTATACAGGGGGCCATTCAAGAAACACACTTGGCCGGCTTTTAGCTCCTTGCATGTTTTAGCATCAAGCGGCAATTTAAGCGAGCGAGGCTTGGGACTCTCTTGGCTTTCAGGAAAGCTTGGTTTTGAAGGCATTGGCCACACAGACACCGAAGAGGGCTTTTTAAGATTGTCCTCACCCACAAGATCAATGGTGGTACGTCGCATTGCACAGCAACCCATATTAATTGCCAGGGGTAGAGCAGCTATATGACAGGGCGCAGTAAGAACTCGCACCCCCAAAGCCGCACAATCTCCACCTAAGCCTCCGGGACCCACCCCGCTGGCATTGACTGCCGCAAGTATTTCCTCTTCAAGCCTTTGTGTATCTTCACGAGGAGCCGGTTCATCCAAGGGGCGCATCAGTGCCCGCTTCGCTAGGGAAGCCACCTTGTCAAAGGTCGACCCAATGCCTACACCCAGCACCAAAGGAGGGCAAGCATTAGCCCCCTTTTCCCGCACACAGCGTACTACCTCATCTACTATGCCGGCACGTCCAGCGCCCGGTGGCAGCATAAGCACCCGACTTGCATTATCAGAGCCACCGCCCTTAAGCATCAGGTGTAAACGAGCACAGCCAGGTTCGTCCACCAGATGTATATCGCAGAAAGCAGGGGTATTATCTTGGGTATTACTGCGATCAAAAAGCGCGTCTTTAAGCAGCGACTTTCTCAACTTCGCCTCTTGATAAGCACGGGCAACTGCCTCATCTACCAGCGAAAAAACATCGGCAGAAAATTGTACTTTTGGCCCCACTTCAAGGCTGAGCCATACCGTGCCGGTATCTTGACAAAGTGGCACCTGATCTCTTTGTGCAATCTGGGCATTTTCTACCAGCTGAGATAAAACCGCCCTCCCCCGAAAACCTCGCTCACACTCATAAGCCGAGTTAAGCGCAGCGGCTATGTCTTTTGGTAGTTCGCAGGCAAGCTGCGGAATAACCTGATACACCGCAGCAGCCACCATCTCTTTTGTAATAAGGGTATCCATACGCTCAATTGTAGCGCAGTTGACCCCCTCCAAACCGGATGCTAGGAATTTCTAACCGCCTCTATAAAGGCATCGATGTCTTCTTGGGTAGCATCATCCCCGTATTTACGAGGCGTGGGCACATTCCTCAACGGCATGTGCAACCGCCTCAACAGCGCGCGGGTCAAAGGGCTCAGGCATGATAAAGTCTTCGCACAGCTCCTCATCGGACACTAGCTGCGCCAAGGCAGATGCCGCCGCAAGCTTCATTTCTTCGCTTATGCGACGCGCCCGCGCCCGAAGCGCTCCCTTAAAGATTCCCGGGAAGGCCACGACATTATTGATCTGATTCGGAAAATCTGAGCGACCAGTGCCCACGATGCGTGCACCGGCCCGCTTGGCAGCATCGGGAAAGATCTCAGGCTCGGGGTTTGCCATGGCAAAAAGAATGGCATCCTGGGCCATAGATGCCACCATCTCTTCTGAAACTATACCGGGAGCTGAAACCCCAATAAAAATATCGGCTCCGCACAGGGCATCGGCTAAGGTACCGCTTATATCTTTCTTATTGGTACAACTAAGCATGGCGCGCTGGGCCTCATTAATACCCTCCGAATGAGAGTTAATAATGCCGCAGCGATCTACTAGGATAAGATCCACAAAACCATAGCTTAAAAGCAGTTTGGCAATAGCAATGCCGGCAGAACCTGCACCATTTACCACCACACGGCAGGCCTCTTTCTGCTTCCCGATAAGCCGCAGGGCATTGATCACTCCGGAAAGCACCACGATAGCCGTGCCGTGCTGGTCATCATGAAAGACCGGGATATCAAGAGCCTCTATAAGACGACGCTCAACTTCAAAACAGCGTGGTGCCGAAATATCTTCTAGGTTTATACCTCCAAAGGCCGGCGCTATACGCAGCACCGTTTCAACAATTTCATCAACATCCTGAGTATCAAGACAAAGAGGTACCGCATTTACCCCACCAAAGGCCTTAAACAAGGCGCACTTACCCTCCATTACTGGCATGGCAGCCAAAGGGCCAATGTTCCCTAGGCCTAAAACCGCACTCCCATCACTAACCACCGCGATGGTGTTGGCCTTTTGGGTATAGAGATAGGCAGATTCGGCATCCTTAGCAATTTCTCGGCAAGGCTCAGCAACACCAGGGGTATAGGCCAAGGCCAGATCTTCACGCGTGCTGATATCCATTTTTGGAACGGTATCCAACTTCCCATTCCACTGACGATGTAGATCAAGTGCCTCTTGTTTCAGGTTCATCTTAGTTCCTTTAGTTAGCGCGGCTTTTGCGAGTACCTCGCTTTGAGCTTGCACCACGCTTACCTGTCTTTTTGTCCTCTTTGTCTTTTTCCTTGCCCGGACAGTTAAAGTTTGGGCAGAGCTTCCAGGGTCCTCGATTGGTATTGATAATCACCAAAGGCGCCTCACAGTCTTCGCACTCTTCATCAGTAGCACTTAACTTGCCATACTGCGGCAAGGGATAGCCTACCCCACACTCATCGTAGTTTTCACAGCGAATAAAACGATTGAGGGTGCGAGGATTTTTTCGCGCTACGAGCTTGATTTCCTTGCCCGCTTTCCTGCATTCCGGACAGATGCCCACCACCACATCGGGTTCTTTATTGCTAGGACAGTTAGGATCGATACAAAGGGTGCGCGGCTTACTGCGAAAGGCCGTAACCTTCACCTGAGGCATACCGCAGGTGGGACACAGCTCAGATAGGGCTTCTACCTTGCCCTTGGGCAAAGGATAAACCACATCGC
>CAYSMG010000094.1:0-4650 GCA_964432045.1 uncultured Eggerthellaceae bacterium | reverse complement strand
AAAACGGCTGGGATTTAGATAGCCAGCTTTCCCAGGCCATGGATGCCCTGCAGTGTCCCGACCCCGACATGCCCGTCAAGGTGCTCTCAGGCGGTGAGCGTCGTCGCGTGGCCTTATGCCGTCTTCTGCTAGAGGCTCCCGACCTTTTGCTCTTAGATGAACCCACTAACCACCTTGATGCTGAAAGCGTTCTGTGGCTTGAGCGCTTCTTACATAGCTACGAAGGTGCCGTCTTAGCTGTCACCCACGACCGCTACTTCCTTGACAATGTGGCCGAGTGGATTTGCGAAGTTGACCGGGGACATCTCTACCCCTACAAGGGTAACTACAGCACCTACTTGGAAACAAAGGCCGCGCGCCTGGCTTCGCAGAAACAGCGAGATGAAAAGCTGGCAAAGCGTCTGGCAAACGAGCTGGAATGGGTCAGATCAAGCCCAAAGGCTCGTCAGGCAAAAAGCCGGGCACGCTTGGAGCGCTACGAGCAAATGGCCGCTGAAGCTGCTCAAAGTAAAAAGCTTGATTTCAGTGCGATCCGCATTCCGGCCGGACCGCGTCTTGGATCAGAGGTGCTACGTGTTGAGCACCTGCACAAGGCTTTCGGAAAGCGCGTTTTGATTGATGATCTTTCCTTCGAACTACCACGAAACGGCATTGTGGGCGTTATAGGCCCCAATGGTGTGGGCAAATCGACCCTGTTCAAGATGATTGTAGGTAAGGAGCAGCCCACCTCAGGCACCCTTACCCTGGGTGAGACCGTAAAGGTTTCATATGTTGACCAGGGACGTGAGGGTCTTGATAAGGACAAAAGCGTCTGGGAGGTGGTCTCGGGCGGTCTGGACTACATGCTGGTGTGCGAGACCGAGGTGCCCAGCCGTGCCTACGTAGCAAGCTTTGGCTTTAAGGGTTCTGATCAGCAAAAACCTGCCGGGGTACTTTCCGGTGGCGAGCGTAACCGCCTAAACCTTGCACTTACCTTGGCCCAAGGCGGTAATCTCTTGCTTTTAGACGAACCCACCAATGACCTTGATGTGGAAACCCTTGCCAGCTTGGAAGAGGCCCTGATGGACTTCCCTGGCTGTGCAGTGGTCACCAGCCACGACCGCATGTTCCTCGACCGCGTGGCCACCCATATCCTGGCCTGGGAGGGAACTGATGAAAACCCTGGTAACTGGCATTGGTTTGAAGGCAACTTTGACAGCTACCAGAAAAACCGGGTGGAGCGCTTAGGCGAAGAAGCCTCGCGTCCCCACCGGATTCATCGCAAGCTTACGCGGGACTAAGCAGCTAACTGAGATGGGCAGCTGAGACGCTTAGCTGAAATAGTTAGCTGAGGCAGGCAATCAAAACAGGTAGCCAAGGCAGCTAACTGAGACAACTAGCTTTGGCAGGCGGCAAGCTAAAAAGCAAGCCAAGAAGCAATAAGCCGCCTGCCAATAAGACTTGAAAGACTAAGAACTAGGGCAGAAGCTCCTGGGCAATTTGGACGGCATTAAGCGCGGCCCCTTTGCGAATTTGGTCGGCCACCACCCAAAGAGCCAGGCCATGATCAACCGTAGGGTCGCGCCGAATGCGACCCACATAGGTAGCATCGGTGTCCGCTAAAAGCCCCGGCATGGGATACACCTTGTTCGAAGGGTCATCCATAAGGCAAACCCCGGGAGCTTCCTCTAAAGCCTTGCGCGCATCGGCGGGTGAAACATCGCTTTCAAACTCAAGGTTTATCGCCTCCCCATGACAGCGCAAAACTGGCACACGTACACAGGTTGCTGTTACCTTAATCTTTTCATCGCCCATGATCTTTTTTGTCTCTTCCACCATCTTCCATTCCTCTTTGGTAGAGCCATCGTCAAAGAACACGTCAATATGCGGAATACAGTTAAAGGCGATGCGATGTTGGAAGGCCTGGATACTCAGCTCCTCTTCGGGAATACCGTTAAGGTAGTCGCGTGTCTGCTTGTAGAGCTCTTCCATAGCAGGCGCTCCTGCACCAGAAGCCGCCTGATAGGTAGATACCACCACCCGCTTAATGCGCGCAAGATCGTAAAGGGGCTTGAGCGCCACTACCATTTGAATGGTGGAACAATTGGGATTGGCAATCACCCCTGAGTGCCATTCAAGATCCTGTGGGTTTACCTCGGGTACCACCAGGGGCACATCCGCATCCATGCGAAAAGCACTCGAGTTGTCTATCATCACCGCGCCAGCATCTAGCACCGCCTGGCGCATCTGCTTCGATACCGAAGCGCCGCAGCTAAAAAGCGCGATATCAACTCCTTTAAAGCTTTCAGGAGTCATCTCCTCTACCGTGAGCGGACCAGCAGCCACCTGGCCACAGCCCTCAAAGTCAACTTGGGTTCCGGCGCTTCGGGCGCTGGCTAAGGCCCGCACCTCACGGGCGGGGAAGTTAAGATCATGTAAGACCTTCAAAAACTCGCGTCCTACGGCTCCGGTTGCACCCGCAACCGCAACCACCGGCTGTGCTGGCATGGCCTTTTCCCAGGTCATTGTCTTCCCTTCCCCTGCAAAATACGTCCGCAACCCCATCCCCTAGCGGCCCTTGTTCATCTTGGCAGCAATCTCTTCGGCCGAAAGCTGGGTTTCCTCAAACACGCTGTCAGAGTCAAGCCCGAAAGCGGTATGCAAACAGCGCACCGCCTCGGCAACTTGCGCTCCGTCAATCACCACCGAAAGCCTAATGGGCGAGGTAGAAATAGCCAAAATGTTGATATTGTTTTCGCCCAAAGTAGAAAAAGCCCGCGCCGCTACACCAGGTGAGGACTTCATACCCGTTCCCACCAAACTTACCTTAGCAATTTCAGTATCCACTACATATTCACGCGCTCGAATATCTGGTAGCACCCGGGTCAGAGTTTCTTCGGCTCGCTTTAAATCGCCTCCGGGGCAGGTAAAACTAATATCGGTAAGCCCGTCTTCAGAAACATTTTGAATGATCATATCGACGCTTACCATATTGCCCGCCAGCGCACTGAAAACCTTTGCAGCCACTCCCGTGGTGTCAGGCACACCACGAATGGTCACCTTTACCTCGGAAGTGTCATGCGCAATGCCGGTAATGACGGCTTCTTCCATCATGTCGGTTTCCTCCTTGATATAGGTGCCCTCTGCC
The DNA here is from genome assembly GCA_964432045.1 of uncultured Eggerthellaceae bacterium. GTDB lineage: Bacteria > Actinomycetota > Coriobacteriia > Coriobacteriales > Eggerthellaceae > Aphodovivens. The sequence continues at coordinate 1,523 of CAYSMG010000094.1, read as the reverse complement.
TGGGAAAAGGCCGAGCGAGAATGAATAACCACCTCGTATTTGCGCGCGAATTCTACCGCTCGCATTTGCAAGACTCCTGCGCCAGCACCCGAGAGCTCCAGCATGTCTTCATAAGAAATCTGGTCAAGCTTTTTTGCGCGAGGGCAAATGCGCGGGTCGGCCGTGTATACCCCGTCGACATCGGAATAGATCTCGCAGACATCAGCCCCAATGCCCCAGGCCACTGCCACTGCAGTCGTATCGGAGCCGCCACGTCCCAAAGTCGTAATATCACCGGAAGCATCGATACCCTGAAAGCCCGCTACCACCGGGATATACCCACGCTCTAAGGCCTCCATAATGCGTTCGTTATGAACCTTGACAATCTTGGCCTTAGCATGAGTACCGTCGGTCTCAATGCCGGCCTGACGACCTGTGAAACTCATTGCCTTATAGCCGCGCGCCTCTATGGCCATTGCCAAAAGAGTCATAGAAACATGCTCACCCGTAGAGAGAAGTCTATCCATCTCACGCGCAGGCGGATCGGTATTTAAAGCTGCCGCAAGTCCCACCAGCTCATCAGTAGTCTTGCCCATAGCCGATACCACCGCAACAACCTGGTTCCCCTCTTGCTTGCGCGTAATAAGCCGCTGCGCCACCTTTTGGATGCGCTCGGGCGAGGCCACCGAGGTGCCTCCAAATTTGCATACGATTAAAGACATGAAGTTCTTTCTTTTTGCACAGGCAACAATATGGCTTTCACTATAGCAAACATCGCCGCTGCATCTGCGGCTTTCATGCCGAACGCGCAGTTTCCCAAGTCTTCATTAAGCCTTCTGGCGGCTCAAACCTGCATCGTGACAGGGTACACCAATAATGCGGCGGCGCGACAAAAACTCACCTACGCGCAGACGCGCAGACGGCGCAGACGGCGTCTTTATGGCACGCATGATAATTCTCAATCTCTCTCTTGACCTTGACAGGCAGCTCTACCAAGATTTGCTGGGTATAAGATAATGCCCTTATTTCGCAGGAGGCCCTCATGCATTACACCAGTACCTACCCCTCGCCTCTTGGCAGCTTAAGCCTTGCCAGTGATGGCCAGGCCCTGTGCGGACTGTGGATTGAAGGCCAAAAATACTTCTGCGACACCCTAGGGGAAAAGACCCAAGCAAATGATGAGGCACCGGGCATCGTTCAGGCGCGCGCTTGGCTCGATGAGTACTTCGCTGGAGGGGCACCCGCAATCAAAAAACTTCCTTTGGCTCCTCAAGGAAGCGCCTTTCGCCAGGCAGTCTGGCGCATCCTTACGGAGATTCCCTATGGGAAAACTACCAGCTATAAAGCCATCGCTAAAGAACTTGAAGTTAAAAGCGGCAAAAGAGTCGCTGCTGTTGCCGTGGGCGGGGCGGTGAGCCACAACCCCATTTCAATCATTATCCCTTGTCATCGCGTTATAGGCGCTAATGGCAGCCTAACTGGCTACGCTGGCGGCCTTGATCGCAAGCGCTGGCTGCTTGAACACGAGGGGCTTGTTCTGCCCT
>CAYSMG010000093.1:0-4682 GCA_964432045.1 uncultured Eggerthellaceae bacterium | reverse complement strand
GCTTGCCCCCCTTTCCTAAAACTCGCAGATAGCCCTCGTCAAGAAGGCATTCATCACAGTTCAGCCCGCTGCATTCGCTGACACGCAGACCGCAGCCATATAAAACTTCCAGAATGGCCTTATCGCGCAAACCTTGAGGATTCACAGGAAAGGGCTGGTTTAAAAGCGCGCTCACTTCTTCAACAGATAAGACCTCGGGCAGACGTTGTGGATTCTTAGGTACGGGAAGTCCTGCAGCAGGGTCTTTAGCATCGGCGCCCTCACGTACCAGATAACGATGCAAACCCTTCACCACCGACATGCGGTGCTTGACCGTACTTGATGAAAGTCCCTGCGTCACAAGATGGGCTTCGTAATTGCTCACCAACTGGCGATTGATATCCTTGGTATAACTAATGCCCTCTTTTTCCAAAAAGGCAGCATAGGCCTTAAGCTCTCGCTCGTAAGAAGCGAGAGTGAGCGGTGCACGCCCTCGCTCAATGCGCAGATAAGCAAGGTAGTCATCTATTGCATCTTTAAGGCGCAGCTCCAAAAAGGTCTAGCTCTTTCTTTTAGTTGCAGCCGTCACAAAGTCGCAAAACAGGGGGTGGGGACGGGTGGGACGGCTTTTGAACTCAGGGTGACCTTGGCTTGCCACAAACCAAGGATGATCGGGTAATTCAATCATCTCAACCAAACGACCATTAGGAGAAATGCCTGATATCACCAAACCCGCCTCTTGCAAAACCCCACGATACGCATTGTTTACCTCGAAACGATGGCGATGCCGTTCGTAAATGACTTCTTCACCGTAAGCGGCGGCCGCACGAGTTCCTGAGGCGAGGGTACAGGGATATGCGCCCAAGCGCATGGTGCCACCCTTATCTTCAATATCCTCTTGTTCGGGCATAAGATCTATCACTGGATACTGAGCCTCGGGGTCAAATTCTGCCGAAGTTGCCCCCTCAAGCTGGGCCACATTGCGTGCAAACTCACACACTGCCGCCTGCAAGCCAAGGCAAATGCCCAAATACGGCACCTTGTTTTCACGAGCGTAACGCGCTGCGGTAATCTTACCCTCGAATGCACGTACCCCAAAGCCGCCGGGTACTAAGATACCGTCCATCTCGCCTAGGATATCAGCAGCATTTTCATCGTTGAGCTCTTCCCCGTCCACCAGATGGACCTCAACACGGCGATTGCAATACACTCCAGCATGACCCAAGGCCTCAATAACAGAAAGATAAGCATCGGGTAAGCTCACATACTTACCTACCACCGCGATATCGACCGAATCGGTGCAAGCACTCGAAGCTGCAAGGAAACTCTCCAGAGGCTTTAAGTCAATTGCCTCCTCTTTAAGACCGAGCTTATCTAGCACCTTTTCATCGAAACGCTGTTCGTGAAGAGCAATAGGCACCTCATAAATAGAGGGAGCATCAATGCAGGCCAATACATCCTCAGTCGCTACATCACAAAATAACGCTATCTTTTCTCGTACCGAATCGCTTATCTCATGGTCGCTACGACAAACAATAAAGTCGGGCTGTACCCCTAGAGAGCGCAGCTCCTTAACCGAATGCTGGGTAGGCTTGGTTTTTACCTCGTGAGCAGCAGCAATATAGGGAACTAAGGTCACGTGTATGAACAATACATCACCGAGGGCACGTTCCTTTTTGAACTGGCGCGCCGCCTCAATAAAAGGCTGAGACTCAATGTCACCAATGGTGCCGCCAATTTCTGAAATCACCACATCGGCACCTGATTGTTCGGCCGCGCGACATACCCGCTCTTTAATCGCTTCGGTCACATGCGGAATAACCTGCACCGTGCCACCCAAAAAGTCGCCACGTCGCTCGCGTGAAATGAGGGACTGGTAAATGGAACCCTGAGTAAAATTACTTTCACGAGAAAGACTCTCATCGATAAAGCGCTCGTAATGCCCCAGGTCAAGGTCGCCCTCATGACCATCATCGGTCACAAAGACCTCGCCATGTTGGAAAGGACTCATCGTCCCGGGATCAACATTGAGATAGGGGTCCATCTTCTGCATTGTCACCTTGTAGCCCCGCGCCTTCAAAAGATGCCCCAAGGATGCAGCGGTAATACCCTTCCCTAAAGAGGACACCACACCACCGGTGACAAAGATATGCTTGGCCATGAACCCACCCTTTCTGCGAGATTAATCTATACTTCAGAGGGAAATCTTGCTCTCGCAAGTGTAACGCAAGCCGCCTGATTTACTGAGCAATTCCTTGAAGGCAAAAGGAAGCAGTACAAAGAATCTCGAGAAGTTGACCCTTGGAAGAAGGCCTACAAAAACAAGTAGGCGAAAGCTCAAATAAGGAGGCTGCTCGACTACTAGCCATGATAAAGGCGCTTTGGTAGCTCAGATTCAGAAAAAGACCTTCGCAACATGCTCGTAGAAGTCCTCGCGCTGATAGCGCAAAAGGGTGGTGGGCCTATCGCCCCGGCGCACATATACCCGACGCACCGGTGTCTCAAACTGCAAGAGTTCGCCATCGACAAAAAGACTTGCCTCGCGGGGATAAGAACTCTCGGAAGGACTCAATAGCTCAAGGTCTACCACGTCATTTTCTGCCGTCACAATAGCACGGGAATGAAGGGTGTGGGGAGCTAAGGGAGTGACAAGCAAGCCTTTGAAGCCCGGGGCAACCAAAGGCCCTCCCGCGGAAAGCGCATACCCGGTTGAACCGGTAGCAGTGGCCACCACCACTCCATCGCCACGCATCTCAGCAATGCGCGCACCTGAAACTCCAAGCGAAAACTCAATAAGCCGACCATTCGCCCCTCGAGTAAGAGCAAGTTCGTTTAAGGCAAAAAAGCAGGGCAGCGGAGCCCTTTGCAAGGACTTATCTGGAAGGGATGCGTCTTCAAAATCTTGAGCCCAAGGATCAAAGACTCCCTCGCATACCACCTCAATATGCAGATTAACTCGCTGCTCAGACACCACATCCCCAGCAAGAGCAGCCGAAACAATTTCTATTACCCCCGCATCCGAGGCATTGGCCAAAAAGCCTAAGCGTCCAAAATTGATTCCTAAAATAGGTACGCCACTACAAGCTACCTGGCGCGCCGTACGCAAAATAGTGCCATCGCCACCCAGTACCACTACCATATCCACCCCAGACTGTATAAGTGCTTGCACCTCGTTTTGCGCCTGGGGTTTGTCCAAATCCGTCGACTGAATCAAGGCATAATCAATACCTTGTGAACCCAAATAAGTTGCAAGCAGAAGCGAGGCATCGTTTGCCTGTGGGTTGGAATCATTGCGTACGATAAGTACCAGCATAAAGGCCTTCTTTTTCCTTTTGTGCGTAACTTTTCTGAGGGTAGTAATCTACACCCAAAGCTTTTTCTTCGACCAGGGTGGTATGGAAAGGGGACTTTCTTCTTTAAATTCTTCGCCATCCAAATCGTGTTTTACGATAGCAACGGTCTCAACATTAGCGCATCTGAAAATCATGTCAATGTTTTCTTCGAGTAGAGTCTTGTTGATTATGTATCTGCGCATGTGTTCTTGCCTTCCTTTGGCTATGATTTCTGAGAATTTTACCCCAAACTGAAAGAGTCCGTTTAATGTCCGATAAGCCCATACGATCCCTAGATGCCGAAGTTCAGGCAGAGGGGAGTTCTGAGGGTCAGGCTCGGCCAGAGAGTGTCAACACCTCAGCAGGCATCGCTAGCATTGGCGTACTGGTTTCCCGTATCACAGGATTTGCCCGTACTTGGGCGATGGCCTACGCATTGGGTTCGACCTTTCTTGCAAGCTCATATCAAGTTGCCAACAACCTACCCAACATGCTCTACGAGCTTGTTATGGCGGGTATTCTGTCAACGGCCTTTCTGCCCGTCTACATTTCAGTCAAGCGCAGATTGGGAGATGATGCAGGAAATGACTACGCTTCCAACCTCCTTACCCTAGTAACGCTCCTCTTAAGCGCCGTATCACTTATCGGCATCCTCTTTCCGCAGGTCATCGTATACACACAGAGCTTCTATTCCGATCAGGAGCTCATGGGTACAGCAACGCTTCTCTTCCAGTTCTTTGCAATTCAGACCGTGTTCTATGGGATCTCCTCCATTGTCTCTGGCTTACTCAACGCCAACAGGGAGTATCTGTGGTCGAATATCGCTCCCGTTGCCAACAACATTATTGTCATTGCCTCCTTTTTGCTCTACGCAGCGCTGGCGGAAAGCTACCCTACAGCGGCCCTCTATGTGATTGCTATCGGAAACCCGCTTGGCGTGGCGGCCCAGATGCTTATCCAGTTACCCTTCCTAAAGCGCAAGGGAATCAAACTAAGATTGCGTCTCAACCTGCGAGACCCCGCCCTTCGCGAGACCTTTGTTCTTGGCGGGTGGGCAATGCTGGTCATGTTGTCCTCTTTTGTAACGGTTTCGATCATGAATGCCGCATCCTACAGCTTTGCCGACAACGGTCCTTCTATCATTGCATACGCCCGACTGTGGTACACCTTGCCGTATTCGCTGCTAGCCGTTCCCCTCACAACAGTTCTTTTTACCGAGCTTACACACTTTCTGGAAGACAAAGACGAGCAGGGGTTTATCAAGACGGTAAGCTCTGGAACGAGCCAGATCATATTCCTTCTCATCCCCTTCTCTCTGTATCTGATAGTTTTTTCAGAACCCTTGGTCACGCTTTACCACTTCGGTGCCTT
>CAYSMG010000092.1:0-4826 GCA_964432045.1 uncultured Eggerthellaceae bacterium | reverse complement strand
CGGTCTCCAAAACCGCATGTTGGGGGTTCGAGTCCCTCCTGGCCTGCCAGCTTGCTTGTGCTATGAGCAGCTTGGGTTCAGGGTGCTTTTTAAGCAGCTTGAAGTCAGGCTGCTTGTTTGGCGTTTAGAGGAAAAGCAAACGTATCGGCTGAAGGAAGATTCATGGCTCAAAAATCCAAAACACAACGCGCGAAGGCATCCGCAGCGCGCGCTGCTCGCAAGGAGGCCCGTAAGCAGGCTGAAGAAGCCCAAGAATCAAAGCCTGAGGTGTCGGCTGCAGTTGCAGTAGAAGAACCAAAGAAGCGTCTGTTCGGTTCTAAGAAAAAGACTGAGGAGAAGGCTGTTCAGCCCACAAAGGTGGAAGCTAAGTCTGAGAAAAAGGCAGGTGCTTCGGCCAAGAAAAAGAAAAAGGGCTTTTTACGCGAGGTGCGCAGCGAAATGAAGCGTGTCACCTGGCCAACGCGTCAGGACGTGCTTCGTTGGAGTGTGGTTGTGGTTTGTGCCCTGCTCTTCTTTGGCGTGACAGTTGCCATTCTTGACAATCTTATTATTACGCCTGCCTTGGTTTTGGTATCTGGTTTGGGGGCGTAGCATATGGCTAAGAGATGGTATGTGCTGCATACCTATTCCGGCTATGAAAATAAGGTAAAGAATGCGCTTGAGTTGCGCGTTGAAACCATGGGCCTTGAAAATAAGGTTTTTGCTATTGAGATTCCTACCGAAATGGTCGCCGAGATTAAAGAGGGCGGCAGACGTGTGGAAAGCGAAAAAAAGGTTTTCCCAGGTTATGTCTTGGTGCGTATGGAGCTTGATGATGCCAGTTGGGCAGCAGTACGCAACACCCCCGGTGTGACCGGCTTTGTGGGAAGTAATGGCAAGCCAGCGCCACTTACCCGCGAGGAATATAACAAGATCATGAAGCGCTCAAGCCGTGAGGCGATTCGCAAGACCTCTTCCAGTTTGGAAGTGGGTCAGGCGGTGAAGGTGGTTTCGGGCGTCTTCGTCGACTTCGAAGGTGTGGTATCTGAGGTAGCGCCAGAAGCCGGTAAGGTGAAGGTGATGGTTTCTATCTTTGGACGTGAAACGCCGGTAGAGCTTAGCTTTAACGAGGTCGCAAAGATTTAAAAAGACTACGGTACGTGTGCCCGTTGTGGACCGGGGCTTCTCGCGCGTAAATACCGTGTCGATAGTAAATATAACAAGCTTCAGCTGAAAGGAAGCCAAGATGGCTGATAAAAAAGTTTCGGGCTTTGTTAAGCTCCAGATTCCTGCTGGTGCAGCAAATCCGGCTCCTCCAGTAGGTCCCGCCCTCGGTGCTCAGGGTGTAAACATTATGCAGTTCTGCCAGGCATTCAATGCTCAGACGGCAGATCAATCGGGCACCATTATTCCGGTTGAAATTACGGTTTATGAAGACAAGACCTTTACCTTTGTCTGCAAGACTCCTCCGGCTGCCTTCCTTATCAAGGAGAAATTGGGCATCCAAAGCGGCTCGGGCATTCCCCAGCTTAAAGAGGTTGGCACGCTTACCGAAGACCAGCTGAGAGAAATCGCTGAGGTTAAGATGCCCGACCTGAATGCGAACACCATCGAGGCAGCAATGGAGATTATTGCGGGTACGGCGCGCAGCATGGGCGTGCGTATTGAGGGTCGTCCTATGAAGAAGAAGTACGTTCCCTCCAAGAAGCTTGCCGCTATGCTGCAGGGCAACTAGGATTTGTTTTTGTTAGTGGAAGAGCGAAGGATCGCTCGCTAGTAACCACGAAAGGATTTTAAGATGGCAAAGAAATCAAGGAATTATTTGGCAGCTGCCGAAAAGGTATCAGATACGCCCTATGCCCCGCTTGAGGCTTTTAAGCTGCTCAAAGAGATCTCTTACGCAAAGTTTGACGAGACGGTAAGTGTGGACTTTCGCTTGGGGCTAGACACCCGTCAGGCTGATCAGCAGCTTCGTGGTACGGTAAGCCTGCCGAATGGTTCTGGTAAGACCGTGCGTGTAGCGGTATTCGCCGAGGGCGCTGCTGCTGAGGCGGCTAAAGAGGCTGGGGCCGACATCGTAGGTACTGCCGAGCTGATTGACCAAGTACAGGCTGGTGAGTTTAACTTTGACGCCGCTGTTGCCACGCCGGATCAGATGGGCAAGGTTGGCCGTTTGGGTAAGATTCTGGGCCCGCGCGGTTTGATGCCAAACCCCAAGTTAGGTACTGTTACCACTGATGTGGCAAAGGCCATCAAAGAGCTCAAGGGTGGCCGTGTTGAGTACCGTGCCGACCGCTATGGTATTGCCCATGTCATTCTTGGCAAGGTGAGCTTTACTCCTGAGCAGCTGGCTGAAAACTATGGTGCTGTGTACGACGAAGTTTTGCGTATGAAGCCTGCAGCAGCTAAGGGCCGTTATGTGAAGTCGGTCACCGTATCGTCTACCATGAGCCCTGGTGTGCCGGTAGATTCTTCTGTTACTCGTGCCTACACTGAGGCTGAGGCTGAGTAAGCCATCTTTAGGGAGGTCGTTAGATCTTAACCCGAGCTTCTGCCCCTTGGCTTTAGGTAAGATGGGGGCTTTGGATGTGCGGGCGCACGCTCAATACAGATAGCTGAAGCAAAAGAGGACCCTGCGGGGTCCTCTTTTTATGTCATGTCCATTATCAGCTCCGACTCAATGAGCGTGAGTGGGGCAATACTTAGAGCGGGGGCAAGTGCAAGAGCGGTGATGCACAGGCTAGTCTTCCTTCTTACACTTCACTTTTAGTATGGGCCTCTGAGCGGGTTTGTCTGCGGGTCTAGAGAGTAGGGTTTGTATACTGAGGGTGCTAGAACCCCTATAAACTGAGCGTAAGGAGATGCCATGAAGCCAGAGGTTCAACACACCCCCGCAGCCAGTTTCGATTTGGGCGGGAAGACAGCCTTGATCACGGGAGGCGCAAGCGGACTGGGGCGCGCAACCGCCAAGCGAATGCTGCAAAGCAACGCCAATGTGGTTATTGCCGACTTTAATCCCGAAGGTCAGGCCGTGGCCGACGAATTCAACGAGAAATATCCTATGACGTGCAAGTTTATCAAGGCGGACGTGACGAACGAGGAAGATATCAAAGCTGCCGTTAACCTAGCTGTCGAGTCCTTCGGAAGCCTAGACATCCTTGTTGCGAGTGCAGGTATTGGGGGCGAGAACAACGCTATTGCTGACGAGAACTTGCCGAACTGGGAAAAGGTGAACGCGGTAGACTATACCGGAGTGATGCTGTCAAACAAATACGCCATCATGCAGTTTTTGGAGCAGGGACAAGGCGGCGTCATCTGCAATCTGTCCTCCATGTTTGGCATAGTAGCCGTTCCCACCAATATCGCCTACTCTGCTGCGAAAGGTGGTGTGGTCAACCTCACCCGCGCGGCAGGCACGGCATATGCTGCCCAGAACATCCGCGTTAACTGCGTGTGCCCGGGGGTTATCAATACACCTTTGGTGTCCGAGAAGGACAAGGAGGCATATAGGGCTTTGCACCCCATGCATCGCATTGGAGAGGATTTTGAAATTGCTGCCATCATCACCTTCCTCTGCTGCGATGAGGCACGCTTCATCACCGGTGCGGCGATCCCGGTAGACGGTGGTTACACCAGCGTGTAGTAGCTCTCTTCTTCTGCTAGGCTGATCGCAAGCCAAGCGTGTCCTGAAGTAAGATTCGGCATCCATTTGTTCTCGACCAGCCCAGAAGTACTTTTTGTTCTGTAACTCTATAAAGCTGTTTAATTGAGTAAAAGGCGTGTCAACTAATGACACGCCTTTTACTTGATCACCCTGCGTTTTCTATGGGCCACTTTGTGGCCTTGCTAAGAATGTGTCAGCCTTGTGGGTCTTCGCTGAAAAATACTGAACTTAGGAGGAGTGCTTGGTATTCTAGATCACGGTTGTTTCAAGAAGGAGCACTTCATCTTGGGAACAGACCAGCAACGAGGAGGCTTTAACATGGAGTATTCGAAGCAAAATCCCCTCCGCGTAGCGGGGACGGCGGCTTTATCTGCTCTACTTGCCGCAGGCGTCTTGCTGCCAGCAGTAAACCCTGGCACTGCCCTTGCTGATCCTACGGCGGCAGAGCTTCAGGCAGAGGCGGAATCGGTTCTGGCATCTTTGAACGAGATGCAAGAGCAGCTAAATCAAGCTTCTGACGACTATTACACTGCTTTGGAAGAGCAGGAGCAGGCGCAGCAGAATATGGAGGATGCCCAGCAGCGCATCGACGAAGCGACTGAGGAAATCGAGGAGCTGCAAGATCAACTGAGCAATCGCGCACGCTCAATGTATAAGACGGGTACCACTACTTTAATTGACGTGCTTTTGGGTTCTTCAACCTTTAGCGAGTTTGTCAACAATTGGAACATGATTGACAAGATCAACCAAAGCGATGCTGCTTTGGTTGAGCAGACAAAAGCACTTCGTGAGCAAATCGAAGAGGAAAAGGCAGCCTATGCCGAGCAGGAAGAGCTTGCTGCCACCAAGGCTGCTGAGGCTAAGGCTATTCAGGAAGAGGCTGAGGCTACGGTTGCCAGCATGCAGGCAACCTACGATAGTCTTACCGCTGAGGCCGAGGCTCTGCTTGAGGAAGAGCGTGCCGCTCAGGAAGCAGCTGAGGCCGCAGCTGCAGCTGCCGTACTTGAGGAAGCGGCATCAACTGCAGCCGAGACCAACACAAGCAATGGCTATTCTAGTAGTGAGCCTGAATACAATGCAGTTACTGGCAACGCCATCGTGGACCGTGCGTATAGTTACGTGGGTAACGCCGAATATGTGTGGGGTGCCTGCTCTCCGGGGCAGTTTGACTGTTCGGGTTTTG
>CAYSMG010000091.1:2391-4847 GCA_964432045.1 uncultured Eggerthellaceae bacterium | reverse complement strand
TGGGAACCGATTCTCCTGCAGCGACCGATTCTATCGACATGTTTACCGAGATGCGCCTTGGGATGCTTTTGCAGCGCGCTGTTAATACCCGTACCTTCTTGGATAGTTCTACCATGTTAGAAGCTGCAACCATTGGTAGTGCTCGGGCACTGAAGATGGAAGACAAGATTGGTTCACTTGAGGTAGGCAAACGCGCCGATGTGGTGGCAGTTGATCTTTCTGGTTCACATCAGGCTCCAACAACTGACCCCGTTTCAGCGGTGGTAAACACCTGCACGGGAGCCGACATTCTTTTGACCATGGTGGATGGCAAACCCCTGTACGAAAAAGGCCAGTGGAGTGTTGATGTTGATGTGGCCCGCACTATAGCCCGAGTAATTGAAATTCGCGGAAAGCTGAGGGAATAGCGAATGAGTCAAAAAGCTGGTGCTAAGCAGCAGAAGATGACCGCCAAGCAAAGGGAGGCGCGTATTCAGGCGGCTCGCGAGAGGGAAGAGCGGGCGCGGATAAAAAGAGAACGCTCCATCTTTATTAAGCGTGTGGTGACGATAATTGTGTGCATCATTTTGGCTTTGGCTCTCTTTATTCCTACAATGGCTATTACGGTTCTGAGTGGCAGCTAAGTTTTTCAAGAGGGTTGTGCTACCATGAGCCATTGCGCGCAAGGTATCCAAGAGGTACCTGGTTTATATGAGTGCGATTTCTCAAACCAGCAAAGGGGTTTGTTTTGTTCGGCATAGGCGGTTTCGAGCTTTTTCTCATATTGATTTTTGGGTTCATTATTGTGGGTCCTGACAGGCTGCCTGAAATAGCTAAAACCCTCGGCAAGGCTATCAATAAGTTTCGCAGTGCCCAAAGTGAGATGAACAAGGTCATCAAGACCGAGGTATATGATCCAGATTCCAAGGAGCCTTTTAAAAACCCAATTGATGCGCTTGACAAGGTGGTAAGCGGCACAAGCACTTCAGGTAATTCATCTGCTTCAGGAAAAAAGAAGACCTCGGGCAGTACAAGCACAAAGAGCACCGCGAAAAAAGGAACAAGCAGCTCTGCGGACGCTAAGAGCGGCACTTCCGGTGAGCAACAGGAAAGTTTTTCCGAGCGCAAGGCACGCTACGAGCGTGAGCGTGCGGCCAAGCACCAGGCTGATGAGGCAAAAAAGCGCGAAGAGAAGAGAAAGGCGGCCGCAGCCCGCGCAGCAGATCGCGCAGCAGACCGCAAGAAAAAAGCTGAGGAAGAGGCTGCCGCAAAAAAGACAGAAGCTGCAGCGAAAAAGACAGAGGTTGCCGAAAAAAAGACAGGGGCAGCCGCAAAAAAGACAGAGACAGCTTCCTCTGATGATGAAAAGAAGGGGGCCTAAGTTATGCCTATCGGACCGGCACGCATGCCCCTTTTCGACCATCTGGGCGAGCTGCGCATGCGCCTTGTGCGCATAGTTGCCTGCCTGTTTATTGGGGTTCTAGTTTTCTACTGGGCGGCACCTACCATCATTCAGTTTTTGCTCCTTCCCATTTCTGAATACCTAACACAGGATGTTAATGGCAATACCATTCTGACAGCAATTGACCCCTTCGAGTCCTTTGCTACCAGCTTTAAGGTGGCACTGTGGGCATCGGCGGTGACCTGTTCCCCGGTAATTTTGTGGCAAATACTGGCCTTCTTTTTACCGGCACTAAAACCCAAGGAGCGCAAGTGGTTTATACCCGCCTTTGCCGCAGCGGTCATCCTGTTTATCTTGGGCACGGTCTTTTGCTACCTTGTCATCTTGGATCCCGCCTTTCAATGGCTGACAGGCCAGGTGCAAGGCTGGGCACAAAACCTGCCGCGCGCCTCTACTTATGTTGATACCATCATCAAGTTTGAAATTGGCTTTGGCTTTGCCTTCGAGCTTCCGCTGGTGGTGTTTTTCCTCGCTGTCTTTGACATTGTTCCCTATAAAAAGCTGCGTGGCAGCTGGCGCATGGTGTATGTGATACTCATGGTTATATCGGCCATTATCACGCCTGACGCATCGCCTGTGACCATGCTCTTGCTTTGTGCTGCCATGATTGTGCTTTATGAGGGCAGTCTCTTGGTTTCGCGCATTGTGCTTGCACGCAAGATTAAGCGCCAAGCCGCAGAAGCCGAAGAGGAAGACTAAGCGTATCGAGGCCGAAGAGGACGATCAAGCGAGCTTGAGCCAGGGTGTGCGACTAGGTGGGCCCAGTCAAAGGGAGTCCGGTCAAAGAGAGCGACTGAGTAGGTCTGAGAGGTCTGTTTGAGCCGATGTGTGCCCAAGCTGGGATGTACAACTAGGTGCGCTGAGCCAAAGGTCGTTGTCTTGGGCAAGGATTTTCCCTGTTCGTCTTGGGGTATGTCTTACCATGGGTAAGCACAAAGGAAGAGGGTAGTATGCACGAGTTGGGTATCATGACCGGCGTTTTAGAGGCGGTAAATACCTCGGCGCAAGAGGCGGG
>CAYSMG010000091.1:0-2291 GCA_964432045.1 uncultured Eggerthellaceae bacterium | reverse complement strand
GCGGCTATGATTCAGCGTGCGGTAGATACGCTTGATCTTGAGCGCCTTGACCTCATTATTATGGAAAACGTGGGCAACTTGGTCTGTCCGACCGATTTTGATCTGGGAGAAAACCTTAAGGTCATGATTTTGTCGGTGCCGGAAGGCGATGACAAGCCGCTGAAGTATCCGGGCGTGTTTCAGGTGTCGCAGGCCATCATTCTCAATAAGGTAGACACCACTCCGGTGTTCGACTTTGACAAGGATGCCTTTACCAAGGCGGTGCATCAGTTAAACCCCACAGCCCCCATCTTTCCTATGTCGGCGACGAAGGGTGACGGGGTGCAAGAGTGGGCCGAATGGCTTGCGGAAAAGGTGCGCGCCGTTTAAGCGCTCGCTTTTAAACGGATGCTGGTGGGGTAGGGCATATGAGGGGCCAAGTGGCATGAGAGGCCAAGTGGTAAAGCTTGACCGGGGGTATCCGCTGGTGCGCTGTGAAGACGGCGGCTTAGTGCGTTGCGAACATGCCACCTCGCTGGTAAAAGAAGACTATTCCTCTCGTGCGGTAATAGGCGATGTGGTAGAGATATCAATTCCTGAAGGGCACGACAAGGGCATTATAGAAGGCATTGCTCCGCGAAGCTGTCAACTGGTACGTAAGGACCCCAGCGAACGGGCGCTGCCGCAGGTACTGGCTGCTAACTTTGACCGCATTTTACTGGCCCAAGCCCTTCCAAGGGTAAATCTAAAGCGCCTTGAACGCGAACTTGTTTTAGCGCACGAAACGGGTGCCGAGTTAAGCATTGTTCTCACTAAGGCCGACCTTGTAAGCGACTCCCAAGAAGTCCGCAAAATAGAAAAACAGGTACGGGCCATAGCAGGCGAGGTAGAGGTATTTGTAGTTTCGGTAGAAGACGCTAAAAGCATCCAGCGCATAGCCGATCTTATTTCTGCAGGCAGTTTAGCGGTATTGATGGGAAGCAGCGGGGTAGGTAAATCAAGTTTGATCAATAAACTTTTGGGTGAAGATGTGCTAGAGGTTGGTTCGGTGCGTGAGGGCGACAGCAAAGGCCGTCACACCACCGTGAGCCGTGAGATAGTACAGCTGCCTGGTGGCGGGCGCATTGTTGACATGCCGGGGGTACGCGGGCTGGGTCTTTGGGATGCCCAGGCGGGTATAGAGGCAGCCTTCCCCGATGTGGAAGAAATAGCTGCTAGCTGTCGTTTTCGCGATTGCAAACATCTTGATGAGCCAGGTTGTGCAGTGCAAAAGGCGCTTGAAAACGGCGATTTGCAAAGGGAGCGTTTCGAATCCTATCAGGCACTTCACAGGGAAGCGAAGGAAGTGCAGCAGCGCCGAGAAGAAGCCCGACAAGCACGCGGAGAAAAAGCTTCTACCCGTCGGCGGGCGCGCAAGGCAAACAAGGTCTCAAAAAACAAGAAGCGCTAGCTTTTGCAAGTGAATGCAGGCGCACAAAGGCACATTCAATGTCCAGTATGTTTCAGAAACAAGCGGGAAATGAGCGCCTAGCCCCATGTGCGATAATAGCTGCATTGAACCTGGCTTAAACGTATTAGTTTGCAAGGGAGTGCACCATGCAGACAGATCAGAAGTACCAAGCATGCCTTGATGCTCTGCGCGATTATGCGCAAGAAGCGGGCTTCACCGATATGCTCATTGGCCTTTCAGGCGGAATCGATTCGAGTCTCACCGCAACCATGTGTGTGGACGTATTTGGCGCAAGTCATGTACACGGCGTTTTGCTGCCAGGGCCTTTTTCCACCTCCCATTCGGTAGATGATGCTGAAGATTTAGCCGCACGGCTTGGCATAGAGGTGCGTACCATTTCAATTTGTGAGCCTTATGAGGCATTTGAACGCGTATTGGCCGAGGCCTGTGGAGGGAGTTTGGTCGGCTTAGCTTCGGAAAACACTCAGGCCCGCTGCCGTATGGTGGTCCTTATGGCACTCTCAAACCAGCATCATTGGATGGTGGTAAACACCGGCAACAAAAGCGAAGCAATGATGGGTTATTCAACTCTTTATGGGGACACAGCCGGAGCCTATGCTCCCTTAGGCGGCCTGTACAAAACCGATGTGTTTGCGCTTTCACGTTGGCGCAACAAACAGGCAAGTGAGGCTGGGCTTACTCCTCCTATTCCGCAGCATGTCTTGGAAAAACCGCCCAGCGCCGAGCTTGCGCCTGGTCAGCAGGACGAACGCAGCATGGGTGTGGAGTATGCAAGACTTGATCCCATACTGGAAGCTCACTTTGAACATGGTGAATCAGCAGAAGATATTGCTGCGAAGGG
>CAYSMG010000090.1:0-4849 GCA_964432045.1 uncultured Eggerthellaceae bacterium | reverse complement strand
TGCGTAAGGCACAGGGGAGCGTGGCGGAATTGGCAGACGCAGGGGACTTAAAATCCCCCGCCTTCAGGCTTGTGGGTTCGAGTCCCACCGCTCCTACCAGTATTATTGCAAGTATTCAACTCATAAGAGCTCTTATGTTAAGAGGGATTCGCTCGCGTGGATATCAATAAGATCATGGCATCGACTGATGCGCCTCCTGCCACGTTTGAAGACTATCTAGGCTATTATGCCGACCAAGTGGGCAAACTGGTTAATTCCTATATACCTGCTGGTACTCACCCCGACATGAATTCTTATCTGTATGGCCCGCTGAAGACCTATAGCAAAAATGGAGGGAAGCGGCATCGTCCGCTTATCTGCTTTGCGGCCTGTCTTGCGGTTGGGGGAGATATGACGCAGGCAACTAGTGCTGCTGCAGCTATTGAGCACTTCCATACTGCTGCCTTGATTCACGATGACATTGCCGATGATGCTGAACTTCGTCGTGGTGAGCCCTGTCTTCACCTAACCGAGGGCTTAGGTCTTGCTATCAACATGGGCGATTTAGCCCTGTCTTTGGTGAATGGGACTGTGGTACACGATGATAATCTGGACGACTCCACAAAAGTTCGGGTGCTTACCGAGCTGACCGAGATGACACGTCGTACCGTAGAAGGCCAGGCTCTTGATATTGGCTGGGCTCGTGATGGGCGCTATGACATAACTCCTGAAGACTATCTTGTGATGGCAACGCATAAAACCGCCCATTATTCGGGTGCGGTGCCCTTGGCTGTCGGCGCTATTGTTGGGGGTGGGAGCGAAACCGAGATTGAGGCTTTGCGCAATTATGGCCTTGATACCGGTTTGGCTTTCCAGATTCAAGACGACTTGCTCAATCTTATTGGTAACGAGGAAAGCACCAAGAAAGATTTTCGTAACGATATTACCGAGGGTAAGCGAACGCTTGTGGTGGTGCATGCTTTACAGAATAGTCCGCATCGCGAGCGCTTGATTGAAATTCTGTCGTCTAAGGAAAAAGATCCGGCTGTTTTGGCAGAAGCGGTGAATCTGATGGAAGAGTGCGGCAGTATTGATTACGCACGAAACTACGCCGAAAATTTAACAAGCATTGCAAAGAATCGTTTGACGGATATGATTTCACCCTCTTCAGCACGTGACTTACTGGTTGATATGGCTGACTGGTTTGTAAATCGTCTGCGTTAGCCCCAAGGCTTTTTGTGAAACTTGCTCTTTAGTAGCTATCTTTTACTTGATCTACTGAAGCTCATCAGAAAATCGTCCGTATCTCTTTTTGGTGGAAGTGCTTTCTAAAAACGGGATTCGGGCTATGGGTACGTTAGTATTTTGGCTATGGAAGCAATTACACGAAATGATACCGGTCCCGCCGTAGAAGACGTGCAACGGAGGTTGCGCACCATAGGACTTTTGCCTGAAGCGGGGGTAACAGGAACCTTTGATGAAGCTACCGCTCAAGCGGTCCTGAGGTTTCGTAAGCAGCTGGGTTTGCCTACAGGCGAAGAGATTGATGACTCGGCGTGGGCAGCCTTGGTTGATGCCTCCTATCAGCTGGGCGATCGTACGCTGTATTTAAGGATGCCGTATTTTCATGGCAATGATGTTCGCGAGTTGCAAAAAGCCTTAGGGGCCTTAGGTTTTGCCTGCGGAGGTGCTGACGGTATCTTTGGGGCTTATACCGAAGAAGCACTTCGAAGCTTTCAGACGAATTTAGGCCTTCCCTCCGATGGCATTGCTGGGGCCTACACCTATGCTGCCATTCGGAATTTGCATCACTCCTGGGAAGGAAAGGAAGCCATGCGAGAAGGGGCTCATCTGGGCTTTGCTCGTGCAGCTGAGGTGCTGGAAAGTCATGCCCTGTGTCTGTTTGGCACCGACGAGTTCACGCGTTCAGTGGCCTCACGCATGTCTAACTTGGCATTGGCAACCAGTCCGGTGTCTAAGATTGTCAGTGCCGATAATCTTTTGGTAGCTCCTGATAAAGAGATGCTTCTTGTGCATATTGCTCTATCCGAGCACCCAAGTGCAAAGGCAGCTCCGCGCGTGGTGTACACCGACGATGATAGCCTTGCAGTGCGTTTAAAATCTGCCCTAGCGGTGGCGCGCAAGTCAAGTCCTGCCCGTGTTGCCATAGAGCTTCCAGGTACCATGTGGGAAGATGCAGGCGTGGGAAGATCGGCTCAGCACTTTGCCATAACCTTACTTGATGCCTTGTGTTTGGCGCTTGCTAAAACGGCCTAATCCTTGGTTTTTGCTTGTGTCCTCTGGTTTGACCACCCCTCTCTTGCTTGTGTCTTCATTAAAACCTGATTCAGGGTTTACGGGAGGGCTTAAACTTTCCAAGATGATTTAAAACAGTTCTAAGAAAAGGAGAAGCTTATATGGCGCGTCCTATGACTATGGCAGAGAAGATCCTTGCTGCTCATGCGCACTTGGATGAAGTAAGACCGGGGCAGCTGATAGAGTGCGATCTTGACTTGGTGCTTGCCAACGATGTTACAGCACCTCTTGCCATCAAGTGCGCCCAAGAGATATCCGATACCGTCTTTGATGTGGATAAAATCGCTCTGGTTCCCGACCATTATGCTCCCAATAAGGATATTAAAAGCGCCCAGCAGGCAAAGATAATGCGCGACTTTGCCCGAGCGCAGGGTATCACCCACTATTACGAAGTGGGTTGCATGGGTATTGAACACGCCCTTTTGCCCGAACAAGGCGTAGTAACAGCGGGGGATCTGCTGGTAGGAGCCGATAGCCACACCTGTACCTATGGTGCCCTTGGCGCTTTTTCAACCGGAGTCGGTTCCACCGACGCAGGAGTGGCCATGGCGGTAGGTAAGGCCTGGTTTAAGGTGCCCGAGACCATCCTGATCAAGCTTGAAGGAAAACTACCCGATGGGGTGGTAGGAAAGGATCTTATTCTGCATATCATCGGTATGATTGGGGTCGATGGTGCGCTGTATAAGGTGCTGGAATTTAGCGGAAGCGCTCTGTCGGAGATTTCTATGGACGAGCGCTTTACCATATCAAACATGGCTATTGAGGCAGGTGCAAAAGCAGGACTTATCCCTGTTGACCATATAAGCAAGGCCTATATGGAAAAACGCTGTGAGCGACCTTACACCGCTTACTATTCTGATCCGGATGCACACTTTGACCAGGTTATTGAAATAGACGCTTCAAGCCTTGTACCGACGGTTGCCCTTCCGCATCTACCTTCAAACACCCGCCCAGTGAGCGAAGCCTCTGGGATAAAGATCGACCAGGTGGTTATTGGCAGCTGCACCAATGGTCGGCTTGAGGATATGCGTCAGGCCGCTGCGGTCTTAAAGGGACACACCGTAGATCCCCAGGTTCGCTGCATCGTGATTCCGGCCACCCAAGATGTTTATAGTCAGTGCATTAAAGAGGGCCTCATCGATATCTTTATTGACGCTCACTGTGCGGTATCGACACCTACTTGTGGACCCTGTCTTGGTGGACACATGGGCATTTTGGCTGCTGGCGAGCGTGCTATTGCTACGACAAATCGAAATTTCGTGGGGCGTATGGGTCATCCCGAAAGCGAGGTTTATCTTGCCTCTCCTGCGGTGGCGGCAGCAAGTGCTGTTTTAGGTCATATTGGTCTTCCGCAGGATCTTGTTTCGTCTGATATCTCACGTGTATAGCAAAGGAGCTTCTGGATGCAATTTAGAGGAACAGCGCAGCGCTATGGGCGCGATATTGATACCGATGTCATCATTCCAGCTCGCTATTTAAATAGCTCTGATCCCAATGAGCTTGCCAAGCACTGTTTAGAAGATCTTGATCCCCATTTCGTAGAACGGGTACAAAAGGGAGACATTATCGTAGCCGAGGAAAACTTTGGCTGTGGCAGTTCGCGAGAGCATGCCCCCTTATGTATTAAGGCGGCAGGGGTTGATGCGATTATTGCGAAATCTTTCGCGCGTATTTTTTACCGCAATGCCATAAACATTGGCCTTGCAATTTTCGAATGCCCTGAAGCGGTGGATGCTATCAAGCAGGGTGATGTGATACACCTTGATGCTAATACGGGAACTATTAGCAATGAGAGTACTGGCCAGGAATTTTTGGCTGAACCTTTCCCGGATTTTATTCGTGAAATTATCGAGGCAGGGGGCCTGGTTAATCGCTGGAAAAACAAGCTTGCCGAGTAAAAAGAGCAGGGGTTGGTGTCTGAGATGAAAAGTTTTAAGATCTGCCTTTTACCAGGTGATGGTATTGGACCAGAGATTCTTGCTGAAGCCCTAAAGGTGCTTGATAGGATTGCTTCTCAATTTGATCTGCGCTTTTTGTATACCGAGGCGCTTATTGGGGGTGCTGCCATAGATGCCTGCGGTAGCGCCCTTCCTGAAGAAACTCTGCAAAAGGCACATGAATCCGATGCCGTTTTGCTTGCAGCAGTGGGAGGCCCTCAGTGGGATACAACTAAGCCTGATGCGCCTCGTCCCGAAGAAGGACTTTTGGGGATTCGCAAGCACCTGGGGCTTTATACCAATCTGCGACCGGTGCAGATATTCGATGCACTGAGCGCGTCATCGACGCTCAAACCTGAGGTAATACGAGGGGTTGATCTGCTTATTGTGCGGGAGCTGACCGGGGGTTTGTATTTCGGCAAACGGGGGCGAGTCTATGATGAGCTAGGCTGTGGGGAAAACGAAGGCCCCGGACAGCGCGCCTTTGATACCTTGGAGTACCGTGAGTATGAAATTGCGCGGATTGCCCGACAGGCTTTTTCTGCAGCGCGAAAACGCCGAGGGAAGCTGACAAGTGTAGATAAAGCCAATGTTTTAGAAACAAGCCGCATGTGGCG
>CAYSMG010000089.1:0-4902 GCA_964432045.1 uncultured Eggerthellaceae bacterium | reverse complement strand
TCGATTCTATCTCCTCAATGGATTTCAGAAGATAGCTGTGCTTTACCACCGGCATAGTGATTCCCACAATGTCAGATTCTTGGAAGGCATCGGTGCCAATAAAGCGACGAGGAACCTGGCCGGTAATGACCACCAGGGGAATGGAGTCCATATAGGCTGTAGCAATGCCTGTCACAGTATTGGTAGCACCAGGGCCACTGGTCACACAAACCACGCCAATATCACCTGAAGAGCGCGCATAACCATCGGCCTCATGTACCGCCCCCTGCTCGTGTCGAGCCAGGATATGCTGAATTTGATCGGAGGCATAAAGTGCATCGAAGATCTTGATGGCCTGTCCACCCGGATAACCAAAGACATGAGACACGCCTTCAGCCTCAAGGCAGGCAACAACAATCTCAGCCCCGCTCAGTACCTTACCCTGCTTTGGAGTGTGTGCCCCTAAACCGCGCGGTGCCCCAAGCTCGGCAGCTGTGCGCACAAAGCTTTGCTGATACGCCTTGTCTTGGCCTTCGTTTTCCGCACAGGCCCTCTCAGCTGTCTTTTGCCTCTTCTGCATACTGACATGCCTCCCACCATAGGCTCCCTCGTCTTACCGGAAATAAAAATCCGGCAAGCCAAGGGCCGCACCGGATCAGCCAAATAATTAGGCATTTTCCTTCTCAAAGGCATTCATAAAGTCAATGAGCGCCAAAACACCCTCTTCAGGCATTGCATTGTAAATACTTGCACGCATACCACCCACCGAACGATGACCCTTGATGTTAACAATGCCTGCCACCTTGGCTTCAGCCACAAACTTGGCATCCAGCTCGCCATCTCCGGTAACAAAGGGTACATTCATAAGAGAGCGATCTTCCTTTGCAACGGTAGCCTTAAAAAGCTTACTCTCATCAATGAAATCATACAAAAGCGAGGCCTTGTGCTCGTTGCGCTTTTGCAGCTCTTTAAGACCCCCTTGCTCAATAATCCACTTAAAGACCAGACCGCAGATATAAATACCCCAGGTAGGTGGCGTGTTGTAGAGCGAGTTTGCATCGGCTTGAGTCTTCCAATTAAGCATGGTAGGACAAATCTTGGGCACCTCATCACTTATGAGATCTTCACGGGCTATCACAATAACCACCCCAGCGGGTCCAATATTTTTCTGTACACCGCCATACATCACACCATACTTGGTGATATCAAAGGTTTCAGACAAAAAGCAGGAAGACACATCAGCAACCAAGGGAATGCCTTTGGTGTCGGGTAGATCGTGGAACTTCACACCATAGATGGTCTCGTTCTCGCACATATAAACATAGTCTGCATCAGGGGAAAGACTAAGTTCTTCCTGTTTGGGAACCCGAGTATATCCCTCTTTTTCTGTGGAAAAGGCAATGCGTGCATCTCCATAGCGCCTTGCTTCCTTCCAGGCCTTTTTACTCCAAGAGCCGGTAATGATATAGTCGGCAATACCAAAAGACTCCGACCCCTTAGCGCGCATAAGGTTTAAAGGAATGGCAGCAAACTGCGAAGAGGCACCGCCCTGCAAAAAGAGGATCTTGTAATTATCGGGAATAGAAGCCAGGCTACGCAGATCTGACTCGGCCTCTTCCAAGATCTGAGCAAACTCCGAGGAACGATGGCTAAGCTCCATAACCGACATGCCACAGCCATGCCAGTCAAGCATTTCCTTTGCAGCCGCTTCAAGAACCGGTTCGGGTAAAACAGCCGGGCCTGCTGAAAAGTTAAAGACACGTGCCATAAGAAACCTCCTTGTAAGCTGATGATTTTCATGCAAGTAGCCTTAGGTGCACAAGGGCGCAAAGTCTCGCTTGCTCACAAGTAGAAAGGACAAAGCCCGCCCTTTATTCTTGCCGCTTTAGCATAGCAGTGCACTAAAAGGCGCGCTTTCCTAATCGGTGAAAATTACAAGTTTTAAAGAGGGGATGTGAAATGGGGGACTCATTCGCACCTCCCTTCAAGGGTAATAATCAACCTTAGTTAACTTTTTTCTTGATTTTCATTGACCTTTTTCCTCAGATCAAATATGTTTGCCTGCGTTAACTCTTATCCGCAATTTTTGATCTCAGGTGAATGAGGGACTTGGCATGAAAGATGCTTCTTATGCACTGCTTGAAAGAACGATACTTCGTCATTGCACCCCTACGCTTGCTGGTATAAAACCCGCAAATATGTTTGTTCTTCGCCATTGTTTTTGTACAAGCTCTGCTGATAATCGAAGGATGAGTCCCCTCACCCGTCTTCGCAAGACTCTCTCTCAAAAAGGCGTTTATCTGCAATTTCTCGCACAGAGAAAAACTGGCATCTTGGTTTTGGTCTATCGGCCTGCTTTGATGTCTGCAGCTATTAAGCGCCCCTTAGCTCAAAGCTACCTTGAAAAGAGAGGCTATAAGACCGACGATCTGAGTGACTGCATAGAGCACCTACACCGGCGGATCTGCGGTACCGATATAGACAGTCTTTTGCACGGCTGCTGCTGCTTCCCTCACGAAGTGGGTTTCTTTTTGGGTTACCCCTGTACGGATGTCTTGAGTTTCATTGAAAACGAGGGCAGAGGAAGTCTGTGTGTTGGTTGCTGGAAAGTCTATTCCCATGAGGCTGATGCCAAAGAGTGTTTTTGCCGATACCGCGAATGCACTGAAAACTTCCTCCGTCAGTTTGATGAGGGAGCAAGCATTGCTGATCTGGTTTTATCGGCCGCGTAAGCTGAAAATTCAGCCTTTGAATTGGTACTTGCGTCATGCATAGAGCATGCTTGGCGTTTGTAATACCCGAAAAAGAAGGAGGAAATTCTTATGGCGAAAGTAGCGATTGTGTACTGGAGTGGAACGGGCAATACCGAAGCTATGGCCGATCTTGTAGCCCAGGGTGTTCGCGCAAAGGGCGGTAATGCAGATCTGTTTACCGCAAGCGAGTTTGATGCCAGCCAGCTAGATGACTATGATGCCTTTGCCTTTGGTTGTCCTGCCATGGGTGATGAGGAGCTTGAAGAAATGGAATTTGCCCCCATGTATGACGCAGTTGAACCGCTTCTTGAAGGAAGACGCGTTGCGCTGTTTGGCTCCTACGACTGGAATGACGGCGAATGGATGGAAATCTGGGAAAAGCGTGCCGAAGAAGCCGGACTTGATGTAGTTGACTCGGTAATCGCTAAGGACTATCCCGATGATGATGCAAGTGCTGAGTGCATGCGACTCGGCTCACTGATTGCAAGCTAGATATATCGCTTTCCCGCAAGTAAAAGCCTCTTTGTTTTGAGCCTTGACGCAAGGACAAAGAGGCTTTTTAGCTGGACTTTTATCTCTTTATTTCTGGGCTTGCGCCCGCGCGGGTATCTCTGAAAAACATCCTATTTCGAACTAGGCTGGCAAAGCTGAACCTAGATGCTCATTAAAAAGAACTCTTCTTAATGACAGCCTCCCGAACCTCCCGAGCCGCCCTTGTCCTTATTTGACTTGCTTTTCTTTCCAGAAAAGACGTAATAGGCGCGTCTAAGGGCAAAGACAAAGAGAAGCAAAAGAATGATCAAGAGAATAATAGTAGGCGCATTCAGCTCAAGTTCCTGCATCTGGACTTCCTTTTTATAGCCTTTTTATAGCCTGCCTTTGGTGCAAAGGCATCTCTTAAAATAGTTACTGTCAGTTAACTATTTTAGTGAAAGCAGGAAATCAGGCAAGAAGAAATCTCTCATTCGCTTCAATATTTCAGCAAGCGAATTTTGCCCGTAAGGCCTCTGCTACGCAGCTGGGTACAAAATAGTCAAGCTTTTCGTCGTTCATTGAGGCTATTTCCCGCACAACCGAGGAAGAAAGATACATGTACTGGGGCGGTGACATAATAAAGACCGTTTCAAGCTCGGGACTGAGCTGGTAATTTAAGGCGGTCTGTTGAAACTCGTATTCAAAGTCGGTCACCGCGCGTAGGCCTTTTACGACAAGCGAGGCTTCTACCTTACGCGCAAAGTCAACCAAAAGGCCATCAAAGGGCTCTACCCGAACATTTCTCAAATGTGAGGTAGCCTGACGAGCTAACTCGGTCCGCTCTTCCAAACTAAAGAGAGGCCCTTTTTTCTGAGAAGCAGCAACAGCCACTACTACCTCGTCTACCAGCTGGGCGGCACGCGTAATCACGTCAAGATGGCCGCTGGTAATAGGGTCAAAGGTTCCCGGTGTTACTGCTCGCGTCATTACTTCTCTCCTTTTGTGAACTGTTTAGGACAATCTAAGCCTTGGAGCACTTAGCTGTCTTTAATCAATTTTCCTACCTTGTCCAAAAGCGAAAAATATCCACAACCGTATCGCCGTATTTCTTTCGAGACAAAAGCTCATTTTCAACTCTCTTGAGCGCCGAAATACCTTCGTCGATCTTCTCACAGTCCCCCGCCGCATGCTCATAGACCGCCAAAAGAGACTCTTGACTGAGTCCCGTACAAAAAAGCTCTTCTACCAGCCCAAATGAAAGCTGAGGCGCGTAAGCATAGGGCGGATCAAGAAAGAGCAGGTCATAAGGTTTGGCTGCTTGGTAAAGCGCTCCCCCAAAGATATCTCTAACCTGCAAAGACACCCTCTCTTTTCCCAGGCCTAGGCTGTGCATGTTTTCTCGAATAAGACGCGCACTTGACCTGTTTTGTTCGTATAAAACCGCAAAGGCAGCACCCCTCGACAAAGCCTCAAAAGAAAGCGCTCCTGAACCGGCAAAGGCATCAAGAATGACGGCATCCTGAAAACCCCCACGAAGGCTAAAAAGGCTGCTCATGAACGCCTCGCGTACACGGTCAGTCGTCGGGCGGGTATTTTTTCCCTCAGGCACCTTAAGTGGCCGACCCCTAAATTCACCGGCAATTATGCGCACCTTAAATCCCGCCTTCTTCTGTGTTTTTAGCCGAAGAAGTCTTGC
>CAYSMG010000088.1:0-5022 GCA_964432045.1 uncultured Eggerthellaceae bacterium | reverse complement strand
GTTGAGCCTTGGGGTGATTCCAAGCCCGACTTAGAGATTGCGGATCTGCTGTGGACCAAGATCGTCGAGCTTTACAAAGAAGAGGGCGGCGCCAATCCTGATCCCATCCTCAATACCAAGTGGGATTACTACATTGACGGCAAGATCGATGCGCGCTCGGTGGCCTGGGCCCTCAATGGGTACACGATCGAAGGCTCCAGCTGTGAGGCGACATCCGATAATCCGCAGATCGACCTGCTTTCGGGCTACTCTAACCTGCAGGCTGACGGCACCACGGCCTGCGCAATGTGGATCTACTCGGGTTTCTGGACCAACAACGATGCGCCGCTTGATCCGGCTGAGCAGCCCGTTGCGCGACGCGATAGCACTGACGAAAGTGGTTTGGCCCTCTACTCTAGCTGGGCTTATGCTTGGCCTAACAACCGCCGTATTCTTTACAACCGTGCGTCGGCGGACACCGAAGGCAAGCCTTGGAACCCGGATCGCACACTTGTCGAGTGGACTGGCGACTCTTGGAACCAGGTGGATGTGGGCGACTTCACGACAGCAACAGACGGTGTGCCGGTTCCGCCCAACAACAACGCCTTCTTCATGCTGTGGGAGCAGAACGCTCGTCTGGAAAGCTATGGCATGGTGGATGGTCCTTTGCCCGAACACTACGAACCCGTCGAGACGCCGCTTTCAGAAAACATCATGAACGGATCTTTGAACAACCCGGTTTATCTGGGCAAAGATTTCGAGAGTGCTGCTCCGGGTACGGTCGAAGAATATCCTATTGTTGCTACGACCTATTCAGTAACCGAGATGTGGCAAACCGGTGGTCAGACACGTATGTGCCCGGCGCTGGTTGAAGCTATGCCGGCACACTTTATTGAAATTTCCGAAGAGTTGGCTGCAGAAAAGCTCATCTTGAGTGGCGATAAGGTACGTGTGTGGAACAATCGCGGGTCGGTGGTACTAGATGCTGTAGTAACTAAGCGTTTCAAACCGCTTACGGTTAACGGCAATCTGCAACATCAGGTAGGTCTTACCCATCACTATGGCTGGTCTGGTATCTTCGGCACAAGTGAAACCGTGGTCAATGACCTCACACCTAACGTGGCCGATCCTAATTCACAAACGCCTGAATACAAGGCATTCCTTGTTGACATCGAGAAGGCTTAGGGGGTGGAACAATGAGCGAAAAAGCGATTCTGTTTGACACTTCCCGTTGCACTGCCTGCAAGGGCTGCCAAGTTGCCTGCAAGTGTTGGAATGACCTTCCCTCGCCTACTGGCTTAAACGAGAACGTGTTTACGGGCACCTATCAAAACCCGGCTGATCTTAACGGTGACACACGACTCATCGTGACCTTTGCCGAGCACGAGGGCGGCTCAAAGGGTGTCATGTGGGCCTTTGGCCGACGCGCCTGTCAGCACTGCACTGATTCTCCTTGCGCCTCTATTTGTCCTACGGGCTGTTTAAGCCGCAACGAAGATACCGGCATGGTTGAAGTTAATGCCGATTTGTGTGTAGGTTGTCAGTACTGCTCTACTGCCTGTCCTTTTGATGTGCCTCACTACGATGGTATTCAGGGCAAGGTCAATAAATGCACGGGCTGTCCTGATCGTGTTGCACAAGGACTTTCTCCTGCTTGTGTTACCACCTGCCAGCCAGAAGCCTTGCGCTTTGGTGACCGCGATGAGATGTTAGCCATAGCCGAAGAGCAATTGGCTCGCCTTAAGGAAAACGGCTATGAGGATGCTTGCATCTATGGCGCTGAGGAAATGGGCGGTTTGCATGTTATCTCGGTGCTAAAGTATGGAGCTGAAGCCCACGGTTATGAGACAAATCCGCAAACCAGTGCAGTTACTACGCTGACCAATATCATGAAGCCTCTCACAGGCGTGGTTACTGGTGTGACTGTTGTTGGTCTGGCTGCTATGGCTGCTCTTGCATCTGGCTACAAGCGCAAGACCTTAGCCTATAACCCTGCAACTGAAGACACACTTGATGTGAACACCGGTGAGGTTGTGAAACACGGTGACGCTCAAGATGAGATGTCGGTGAAGGAACACCTGGCAGAAGCCATCGAGGGATTCAAAGGAGGCGGCCATGAGTGAGCAAACATTGACTGCTGAAGAGCGGCAAGCTTCCGATAATCAGTTTTTGAAAGAGCATAAAGGCAGTGAGGTTCGCATTAAGCGCAAGTCTAAGCAGGCACGTATTACCCACGGGGTAACCGCTATCTGCATCCTGCTTTTAGCACTAAGCGGACTCTTTGTTTTTGTCCCTGCGCTTGCACAACTTGCAGGACCTGATGTGGTCTTTTTCTTCCGTATGTCGCATCGCGTAATTGGCGTGGTATTTGTGATCTTTCCCCTCATCAGTGCTGTTTTGGCACCTAAGGGCGTGGCACATATCTTCAAAAACCTCTTCGCCAAGTGGGACTCTGACGACAAGAAGTGGATGGCTTTGTTTTTCCCTTATCTGTTTATGGCCAAGCATCTACACATGCCTGACCAAGGTGAGGTTAAAAGTGGTCAGCGTTTTGCCGATGGCATGCTGTGGTTTTGCTGCGCCATTATGGCAATATCGGGTCTAGCAATGGTTTTGGGCTCTACGGTCTTTGATATGCCTTCGGGCCCCTACAGCGTATTTTTGCTCATTCATGATATTGGCTTTTTCCTTATTGTGGTCTTTGGTTTGGCTCATATCTTTTTGGGCGCAGGCATCTTCCAGCCTTATCGGGGCACTGCTCGTATCATGTGGGGCGACGGTACAGTATCTGAGTCTGACGCTTTGTATCACTGGGGCCACTGGGCTCGCAAAGAGCTTGAGAGTGGAGAAAATCTCGTAAAGAAGTAGGCTATCTGCTTCTTTGCAGTGCTTAGCGCACAGCGGCACAGCCTCGCTTGTGTTAAGTGCACGGGTCTACAGGCCAAGACATAAGGCTATTCAGCAAAAGAAAGCGGTTCACCTTCTGTATATGCAGGAGGTGGACCGCTTTGCTTATTCTCTTTACGGGCTTCGCCTGCGGGTGCAGCTTGCACATACTCGGGCGGGGCACGCCTGAACCCAAGGCTCAGGGAGAATATGTAAGACCTCGTACATTGCAGGTAAGGGTCAGCAAATCGGGAGTCCCCTGGATTTATCCGCGAGGAGTATCAAATAGCCTTTCGGAGGGTACCCGGGTTAACTGCACTCTTTTTCGGTATACACTTGGTATAGAAGTTGCTACTTGTTATCTTGATTATCTTGCCTGTGAAGGGGGAGGTTAGGTAATGAATCTTAAGCTTATCGATGCAGCAATCGCTGCTTATCGTGGGCAAATTGACGAGGGGGACGCTGCGCGTCTGGCCTTTTTTCGCAAGCTTTGGGGGGCTTTAGATAATTGTCTAGCTCAGACGCAAAGCTCAAACGACGCTTCCTTGAAACTTTCGGAATATCCCGCACCCAGTTCAGAGGAGGTAAGACAGACGGCCTTGCAGAAGCGTCCAGTCTTGCAGGATTACCCTTTCGAAGTAAATGCGGCATTGCTTGCTTTATGCGTTGAGCAGCTTGTTGCCGTTTTGCGTGAAAGCGAGGTCTTCCCTGAGGATGCTACTTCTGCCATCGCTCAAATATCCTGGAAGGACGCAATTTGCGTAAGTGGGGTAGAACTTGCCGGACAAGATCCCTCTGCTTGGCTTGAGCGCCTTGCCGAACAGCTTGTCGAAAGCGGTCTTGAGGCCAGTCATGCTCATCTGGCAGTGCTTCTTCTTTCTCTTGCCTTGAAGGTGCAGTTGGAAATACCGGCACAAAGCGTGAATAAGGCCTTTGCGAATCTTCCTGCCGAGGAAGATCGTTCTTTAATGTGTCCGGTATGCGGTTCAGCGCCAACGATGGGGCATGTTGCCCAGCACACTGGCGCGTCGCGTGATCGCCGTTTGGTCTGTCCGCAGTGTAGTGCGGCATGGAAGTTTGACCGGGTACGTTGTGCGCGCTGTGGTACTCGTAATCAGGGGCATTTGCACTTCTACCATATTGATGACGATGAAGCTCATCGCATTGAAATATGCGACGAGTGCGGTGGTTATCTGCGAGTTCTGTATTCAGAGGACGCTCTGGCGGTGTGTTCTTATGAAGTGGAAGATGTTGTCATGGCGCGACTTGATGCTCTTGCCTTGGATTCGCGCATTACCGGTGAACAGGCATGACAAAAGATGCCTCACAGCAAGTAAGTGCACAGGAGCCTGTTTGTGCGCAGGTCTCCTGTGAGGCAGAGGTGTTTTTAGAAGGCGCAACTACTTCAAGCTTTTGTGAGACAAATTTGCCGCATGAACACGTGCTTGCGGTATATGAAGAAGATCGCCTGCTCATGCGGATTACCTGCACCCCTGAATTTCTTCATGAGCTTGTGGTGGGGCGCTTGTTTTCGGAAGGCTACATTGCTTCCCTTAAAGACCTCTCCTCATTTGAGCTTGATGCCCAAGGGACCCTGGCGCGAGTGACCTTTGGATCCGGTTGTCAAGAGAGACCAAGTGCAGTCAACGTTCCTACCCACGGTGTAACGGGGAGGTTGTTTGCACCAGGGGAAAATCGCTCGCAGGTGGTGCCCATTTCTTGGCGGGTGGAAGACCTATTTGAACTAGCACGGGAGTTCGCAAAGGATACTCCCGTACATATAGCTACCGGCGGGGCGCATAGCTGTTATTTGGCCCAGGGGTCCAAGGTGCTTTTTTGCTGCGAGGATTTAGGGCGACATAATGCGCTTGATAAGGTGATTGGCTGGGCCCTGCTTTCAGGGGTCGACTTAAGGCATTCCCTGGTCTTTTCTAGCGGACGTATTCCGGCCGATATGGTGGGCAAGGTAATACGTTCAGGTATTCCTATCCTGGTGACAAAGGCGGTGCCTACCGATTTAGCGGTGCGCATGGCGCGCGAAGCGAATCTTACGCTGGTCTGTCAGGCTCACCCCGATTCCCTCAAGATTTTTAACCGGGCCTCAGGCTAAGGAGAGGGTAGGGGGTAGTGTCCGAGCGGTCCGAGCGACCTGAGCGG
>CAYSMG010000087.1:0-5039 GCA_964432045.1 uncultured Eggerthellaceae bacterium | reverse complement strand
AGCGATTTGTACACTTCCTTGGGGAGCCTTTCCTTCTGCACGGCGTCGTTGAATACGTTCGAGCCGAACTGTTCGGGAAGATTCATAGTGTAAATTCTCCTTTAAAAAAATTTTATCGATTTTTCCAGGGGGCTCTCTCACAGCACTCCCCTTGCAGCGGAGAGATTTGCGCCTCCGCTCCGGAATTATACTGTGATTATAAAATAAAATTTAAGCGACTGTCAAACGCTTGAATTTCGCAAGTATTTATATTAAATATAAGCTGTTCTTATGCTATCTTTCAGCCTTCGCGCGCGTGGCTTATATATAAATATACCCAAAGGGCGCCTACGCGAAAAATATCGAAAGGGCGCGAAAAAAGTAAAAAAATTTGCAGCCGCACTCCCCGCGCACGGACGCAAGTCGGACGCTTGGCAGGTATGATGGGGTTAAAGAATTCTGCAAACATTCGCTGGTATACAAAAAGCCGCAGACTTCGGCCTGCGGCAATAAAACGAATTTCAGTATCTCTTTTTGGCGCGCCGCCTGCGGCAGACGTGCGCCGCGCGGAATGCAGGGCGATACTTTACCCTTCTGCGCGCAAGGCGGAATGCCTTTATTTCCAGCATGGTGCGGGAGCAAACTGCCTTTATGTCGCCTATAAACCTCTTGCGTTCCCAATAGAACGCCATGAGGAAACCGACGGGGCAACCGTATACATAAGCGGGGAACAACTGCCACAGCACGGGCACATAGTAACTGCCCGTACCCGCGGGCGTCAGCCAGTCTGGCGTGACGGCGAGCAGAATTTCCAGTGCCACAGAGCCCTCCATAGAGGTATACGGACCGAAGGCAAAGCCGCCGTTGCCGTGGTCTACCGACATTATATAGCGCACTTCGTCGAACCCAAGCGTAACCAGCGAAATTTCGTTGACGACGATAACCGCGAGGACGAGCAGATAGATAAGCGGCACCGTCCATATGCGGCGGTAGTTGAGCTCGTGCAGACGCAGAACGACCATCAACAGCGGCACTACCCACAGCGTGGTGTGGCAGAAGTAGTAGCGCACGGTGTCAAAGTCGAACGGCCCCGCATCATTGATAGACATCGGAAACCAGCTTGCCGCTACGCCACTGATTACACCTATGTAGAACATATAGTCGCGCGCCACCCCTCCCTTTTTTAAAAAAAGGAACGGGAATATCATCGTATTAATGGCGCACACGTTTTCGGGCGTAATAGTTTGAATGGCGTCTGCAAAGTCCTTTTCGCTGTATGGCGGAAAGAGCAGTTTTAAAAAGTGCAACGCAAAGTTTGCCGCAAGAATTGCAAACAGCACGACGCTCTGCGTGCGCGCGCTCTTAAAGCGCAGCAACGCATACAACAGAAAGAACGCCGCAATGCCGAGCAGCGGGTACATATAGTAATAAGGGTCTGTCAGGTCAAAAGTCATAGGCTCTCCCCTTTCCGCCGCGAGCGTTCACGCAGGCGGCTTACGGTACTATTTTACCACTTTAACGCAAATACTGCAACGGTTTGCGGCATATAAACCCATTTGACGCAATAATTGCTCTATGGGCGGTTTGACACATTACCTGCAATATGTTATACTCTAACGTAAATTAAACAAAATACGGAAAAACTACATGACATACGATTACTACGGCACTGACGACGCTTTTTCGTTCCTGCTGCCCGACCCTACTCACAAAAAGAACAATACGGATAAAAGGCTGTATATAGCCGCCATAGTGCTTTCGGCACTGTACATGCTCGAATTTTTCGGCACCGGAATCCTCATCTTCGAAAATATGTACTACACCTTTGCGGCGATGCCATATCTGCTGTCGGCAATAGCCGTTTTGCCGCTGGTGTTCAGCATACTCAACGTCACCGTATTTAAAAAGAGGATGCTCTCCGTAGGTATGATATGCGCCGCTGCACTTATGGCAATAGGGCACTTTCTGTTTACGGCGTTCGTACTCTCCAAACTGACCTTCGTGCTCATATACGGTCTGCCGTACTTCATTATCATCGCCATAGTCGTGGTATTTCTCTTTCTGATACTCGCCTATCCGAAGCTCAATAAACCTGGCAAAAAACTTGCGGTAATAATATTGAGCACGGCAATATTTTTTGTAAGCGTGTTCGGGGTGCTTAAACTTACCGTGTTCAGATATACCTCTGACGGGGTGGTGTTTGCCGTGGAGGACGAGTACCAGATTGCGTGGTCGACTTCGGTAAAGTCCACGGGCTATATTACGATAGGCGACTATACTTTTTACGACGAAGAGGGCGGCTCTAACAACGTTTCCAAGCTGCACAAGATAACCGTGCCCATGGAACTTCTTGACGAGGTAAAGTCCTATACCCTGCACTCCACCCCCGTATATTCGGAGGCCGCATATCTTTCGGTGAGCGGAAAGGAACGCACCAAGACATACACCTTCCGCCCCGTGGATACCACCGACGGCTTGCAGATATACAACATAAGCGACAGCCACGAGTGCCTGAGCGGCCCCTCTGCCGCGGCCGGTTACTTCGGCGATACGCTCGACCTGCTGGTGCTCAACGGGGATATAATCAACGACGTATCTTCAGAGTGGCAGATATCCTTTATCTATAAGCTGGCGAGCAGGATTACGGCAGGCACGCGCCCCGTGATATTCGTGCGCGGCAACCACGAGTGCAACGGCAGCCTTGCCTCTTCCCTTGCCGACTATGTGGGCAGCCGCGACGGAACGTTCTATTACACCGTGCAGTTCGACGACGTATTTATGCTGATACTCGACACGAACAACGATATGTCTGACGACAACTTCCTCATATCCCCGCAGGCCAACTTTGAGCTTGTAAGACAGCAGGAAACGGAATGGCTGAACTCGCTGGAATACTTCGGCGAGGACTGCGAATACAGGCTGCTGTTTTCGCACATGGCGTTTGCCCTTTCAGACTATAACCGCTTCCCCGAGTGGACTGAAGAACTGATTGCTACGACGGACGGCATGTTTGATTTATGCATAAGCGGACATTCGCACAAGCTTGACTATGCAGAAGCGGGCACGGACACCAACACGAGCTACCCCGTACTGCGCGGCTCTATCAGAAGCAACACCCGTTCAAGCGGCGAGGGCGTTTTACCCACGGCCTTTACGGGCACCGCCATAGAGTGTAAGGACGGTAGCATTACGGCGTGGTTCACCAACAGCAAGGGTAATATAGTCAGAGAAATTTCAATCAAATAATCCGTAACGCGCCGCGGCAAAACGCCACGGCGTTTTGCGCCCGCATACCCACGCGAAATGTTTTTATTGCGAGATTGTCGTGCACGACTTACTATAAATTTGACAGAAGCAAAAATATAATATATAATCTAAAAAAACACGGCTGGATATTATGTATTCAAAGCACTGCGGGCATATGTAAGAAACCGCAGCCGGAGCCGCTATGGAATATGAAAAAGTAAGAGAAAACGCGCCCGACGGCGCTGTAAACGACGGAGAAGAGCCCGCCGCAGAAAAGGAAACCGCCCGCCCCGAAGAGGACGCGGCGGAGATTTTGCGTGAGACGCCGACAGACAGCGTTGACAGAACGGACTCCTCCCCCGAAGACGGAGGAATGAAGAGCGCCGCCCCCCCCAAAAAAAAGCACCGCTGGGTACTGAACGTGTTGCTTATAGCCGTGATAGCTTTGGGTCTTTACAGCCTGTTCAGCATTTCGTCGGAACTCTCGGAAGACGGCGGGATGTCGCTCGGCGAGGCGTTGAACAGCATAAGCCTTCCCGGCCTGGCAATACTGCTTGCAGTTGTTTCAGGCATAATGATTATAGACAGCCTTAAATTCTGCGTGACCAACAGCGCGGTCATCGGCAAAATACGCCCGGGCGTGGCGATAAAAACCAGCTTTTTAGGCAAGTTTTACGACGGCGTCACCCCCTTTTCCACCGGCGGTCAGCCAATGCAGATATACTATATGACGACAAAGGGCGTGAGCGGCGCAAATTCCTCGGCGATAGTGCTGATACGCTATTTCGGCAGCATGTTTGCCTACACCCTTATTGCCGCGCTGTTTATGATACTCGGCGTAACGCTGGGCTATATAGATAACGTGGGTATAGGAAAAACTCTGCTTTTGGCGTGCGGCTGGGTGGGCCTTGCCGTAAACCTTATTCTGCCCGTATTTCTGGCGTTCTTCGTGTTTATGCCCAAGCTTGCCCACAGACTGACAGGCTGGGTGATAGCCCTGGGCGTAAAGTTGCACATTGTAAAGAACAAGTACAGGGTGATGAAAAAGATGCTTAAAACGGTGGATAACTTTACCAAGTCGTTCAGGCTGATAGTAAAGCGTCCCGTTCACCTCGTGCTCTTTATCATCTGCTGTTTTGCAGAGAACTTTTTGACATTCGCCGTACCATACTTCGTAATGAACGCGCTCTCCTGCGACGTGAGCGGTATGTTCTTTGAAATAATGGCGCTCAATGTATTTGCAACCCTGGGCGTATCGTTCATCCCCACACCCGGCAACTCTGGCGTGGTAGAGGGAATGGGCGCGCTTGCGTTCAACATTGCGGCGGGCGCGGCCCTTTCGTGGGCGGTACTTGCATGGCGCTTTTCGGTTTACTATATATATATTATAATAGGAATCGTTATAACAGTTGTTGATTTGATAATAAAAAATGTACGGTCAAGAAAACTGGTAAAAAATGACGAAATCGCTCATTCCCGGAATTGACTCCGCAAGGAGGCGAATATGAACTGCCAACAAAAAAAACGCGTGCTTATATTCACGGTGACGGCGGGCAACGCGCACAATTCCTACGCAAAGGCGGTGGCGGAACAGCTCACCGCGCGCGGGGCAGAGGTTAAGATAATGGACTATTTCGCCGCGTGGCACACGCCGCGCCAAAAGTGGATGGTCAACGAAGGCTATAACCTCGCATGCACGTACTTACCCGGCATATACAACGCAATTTACCGCAAAGAACAGCGGCGCCTGCCCTGCCGCCGCTTCGACAGGCGGATGCTTGCGCAAAAGCTCAGCCTGTGCGTTGCCAAGGAGT
>CAYSMG010000086.1:0-5128 GCA_964432045.1 uncultured Eggerthellaceae bacterium | reverse complement strand
TGCAGAGAACGAACCGCCTCAAGAACCAAGCTGCGCTGAATCGTATTGCGCGTTGTTCGTTCCTCAGACTTACCTGCAGATACCAGCTGGCGAGTCACCGCCTTGCACACCTCCTTGCGCTATAAGACTAAGCCTGGGCCTCACGTGCGGCACGCAAGGCATAAGTAAGCTGGTCAGCGCAGGAGGTCGGACGTCTTCCGCAGGTGTTTCCCTCTAAGATCCCTACAACCTCGTCTACGTCCCTACCACGCACCAGCTTTGAGACGGCCTTTAAATTCCCGTCGCAACCACCGGTAAATTTAACATCAGTGATGATGTTGTTATCAAGCTCTACTTCAATACTACGGGCACACACGCCTTTTGGGATATAGCTATACATTTCCCCCTGCTTTTCTCTTTTGTCGCCTTCTCTTATCGCTGACCTCTCTTTTTTACTTCCGGAAATGGTATCTCTAAAGTAGCATAATGGCAAAAAGCCCATATAAAAGGCATAGAGCGAAATCGCCGCAAGACCCCGCCTTTAAAGAAGCACGAACAAGTTCTGCTTGCTTTTGGTGGCTGGAGCCTTACGGCGACAAATTTTCTTTCTTAATTGTTGTCTTTGACCCTACCCTACAAACAAGCCTTCACTTCTTGTGGGACAGGGTCTGATTTATCTGGATTAAATGGCAGATACACCCTTTTCACCAGTACGAATACGCACTACCTCATCAACCGGGAAGATAAAGATCTTGCCATCACCAACTTGCCCGGTTCCGGCCGTCTTGCAAATGATTTCAACGAGCTCATCAACACGCTCATCTTCAACGATCAGCTCAAATTCCACCTTGGGAATCATGTTGAGCAAAACCTCGGTACCGCGGTAGTATTCCTTCCAGCCGTGCTGGTTGCCACAACCTTGCACCTGGGACACGGTCATACCGCTTACCTTTGCTTCAAATAGGGCCTCCTTTAGCGGCTCAAGCTTTTCAGGCCGCACAATTGCCGATATTTTCTTCATTGCACCACTCCTTGCCTTCGCTCACTTAGTCAAGGCCCAGGTATGCCGGATACGCACTTTCACCGTGAGCAGAAACATCCAGGCCAACAGCTTCTTCTTGCTCGCTAACACGAAGCTTGCCCTTGAAGCATGCCTTGACAATAAGTCCAATAATCACATCAAGTACTACCACAAATGCGATGGTAATAAGAATGCCTGCTACCTGCGAGCCAAGCAAGGTCACATCGCCGGTGTACAGCAAGCCACCAAAGTCGGTCCAAGAAAGCTCGGGTACGCAGAAGATGCCGGTAAGAACGCCGCCAACAATACCGCCTACAGCATGGCAGCCAAAGGCATCCAAAGCGTCGTCGTAACCGATCTTTTTCTTGAGGAAGGAAATTGCGAAGTAGCAGATGGGCGAAACAATAAGGCCCATAACAATTGCAGCCCAAGGCTCAACAAAGCCTGCTGCAGGGGTAATGACAACTAAGCCAGCTACCAAGCCCGTTGCTGCACCAACCAAGGTGGGCTTACCTACCTTGATACGCTCTACAATCATCCAAGAAACCAGAGCAGCTGCCGAAGCGGCTACCGTATTAACCATTGCCAGTGCGGCAATACCGTCTGCCGTAAAGGCAGAACCAGCATTGAAGCCAAACCAGCCAAACCACAGAAGAGCAGCGCCCAAGGCTACGAAGGGCACGTTGTGAGCACGGTAGCTCATCACGTCAAATTCACGACGTTTGCCTAGGATAAGACAGAGAATCAAGCCAGTCAGGCCAGAGCTAATGTGCACTACGTCGCCACCGGCAAAGTCGAGTGCGCCAATGATGTCACCAATCAGGCTGCCGTCGCCGCCCCACACCATGTGAGCAAGCGGTGCATAGACAAGCAAGACCCAAATCGTTACAAAGGCAACCACCGCACCAAACTTCATACGGCCTGCCAAAGAACCCGTGATGATTGCAGTGGTGATCATGGCAAAGGCACACTGGAAGGCAACATCAACAAGACCAGGATAGCTTCCAGCACTTTCTGCTGACTCGTTGGCAGCAATCATGTCTTGTACAAGACCGGCAAGGCCCAACTGGTCCAGCCCGCCAAAGAAGGGGATCGATCCATCCCCGCCGTAGGCGAACGACCACCCGGCGATAACCCAAACAACTCCAACGATGCCTAAAACGGCGAAACACATCAACATGGTGTTGATGACATTTTTGCGACGCGAAAGGCCGCCATAGAAAAACGCCAGACCCGGCGTCATTAAAAAGACGAGCATCGTGCATACAAGCATAAAACCCGTCATGCCAGTATCGAACATAGCCTCTAACCTCCCTTTTGCAAATAGACGTGTCGCGCGCTGACATGTTCGATAATCACATCCTTTTGTTTCGAAAAAGGCACTATGTTCACTGTTAACGCATTGGGAAACTTGTTGTAACAGATGAGAAACCCCTGTGTTACACCCGCGAAACGCAGGGCCAAAAACAAGCGAAAAACGAGCTTGACAGCAGTCAAAAAGAACGTCTAAGTAGAAGCTGTTAAGGAGACTCTGCTACTGACACGACTGATATGACCCGAGAGAGGGCTGCAGAGTTCCGAATAATCTAGCCCATCGTCAATACGACTGATATGGCCCGAGGGAGATGGCTGATATGACCCGAGTGAAGGCTGCGAAGCTTCTGAACGAGGGTCATATCAGCCATATTGTAAAACAGCATCAGTGCGGCCGATAAGACCTGAGGAAAGGCTGCGAAGCTTCTGACCGAAGGCCATATCGGTCGTCTCGCAAAACTACCGGGGCACTTCTCCTGTCTTGAGAATATCAAGCAGAGCTGCCTCATCTAGTATAGGAACACCAAGGGAAAGAGCCTTATCGTACTTAGAGCCCGCAGCCTCCCCCGCCACAACAAAGCTCGTCTTTTTCGATACGCTACTTGACACCTTGGCCCCCCGCGCCTTCAAGGCTGCCCCTGCTTCATCGCGGGTCATACCACTTTCCACCAGGCTGCCAGTAAGCACAAAGGTCAAGCCGTCCAGGGTCTGCGGTAGTGTCTCTGCGGTTTCGGAAGCATCGTCTTCCAGCTTCACTCCCTGTTTTTGCAAGCGCTCGATAACTTGAATGTTGTCGGGAGTATGCAAGAAAAGATACACACTGCGGGCTATCTTTGGCCCTATGCCTTCCACAGCAGCAAGATCTTCTTCACTCGCCTGAGAAAGCAGCTGTATCGAGGGATAGGATGCCGCTAATTGTTCGGCCATAGTTTTGCCCACATGGCGCATCCCTAGGCCAAATAAGGCGCGAGCAAAGGGGCGCGTTTTGCTTTCTTCAATTGCAATCATAAGCTTTTTTGCAAGGGTGTGACCCAGGCGAATTGGCTGGCCATCCTTGTTAAGACGACCCATATCAAGGCTTGCCAGCTCGGTTTCATCTAGGCTGTAATAGTCGGCAAGATCAGTTAGTCTGCCCGTCTCAAGCAAGCGGCCTACTATTTCTTCCCCCATGCCATCTATGTCCATAGCGCCACGACTTGCCCAGTGCAAAAGCCGCTCTTGCGCCTGGGCAGGACAGTCAATGGAAATGCAGCGATAATCAGCCTCGCCCTCCTCGCGGATGACGGGACTTTGGCAGCTGGGGCAGGTATCTGGCATGTGCCAGGGCGAAGCACCTTCAGGGCGCAGGCTTTTTACCGGCCCTAAGATCTCAGGAATAACATCGCCGGCTTTTCGCACAATGACGGTATCGCCCACTCGCACATCTTTACGATGAACCTCGTCCTCATTGTGCAGGGTTGCACGGGCTACCGTAGAGCCCGCAACCACCACCGGTTCAAGTTCGGCCACCGGCGTAAGTTTTCCCGTACGTCCCACCTGCACGGTGATAGCACGCAAGAGACTTGTTTTTTCTTCAGGCGGGAACTTAAAGGCAATGGCCCAACGCGGGGCGCGGGCGGTGTAGCCCATCTCCTGTTGCAGAGCAAAGGAATTGACCTTTACTACCACGCCATCTATTTCATAAGGAAGATCCTCGCGATGCTCAATTGCTTGAGCGCAGAACTCGTGTACCTCCGCACGCGAGCGGCATAATTTTACATCGGGGTTTACATGAAATCCCGCACAAGAGAGCCACTGCAAAAGCTCCCACTGAGAATCAAAGCTAAAGGAGCTTTCGTCACCAACTGCATATAAAAAGGTAGAGAGGTCACGGCTGGAAGTGATGTGCGGGTCTTTTTGGCGAATACTTCCCGCTGCCGCATTGCGTGGATTAGCGAAGGCCTGTTTGCCGTTTTTTTCTGCAGCAGCATTGAGCGCATTGAAACTGCTCTTGGGCATATATACCTCACCGCGCAGTTCAATTACGCCTGCAGGGTCAAGCACCGAGGAGTGTGCCTCATCAAGCAGACGCAGGGGCACATCCTTAATCGTGCGAATATTAGCGGTTACATCCTCGCCCGTTGTTCCGTCTCCGCGGGTAGCTGCACGCAAAAGAAGGCCGTCTTCGTAGGTAAGAGCAATGGAGCTGCCGTCAATCTTAAGCTCGCAAACCACCTCGACCATCTGCCCAAAGGCCTCTTCAACCCTATCAAGCCAAAGATTCAGCTCGGTGGCATCCATAGCATCATCTAAGGAATACATGCGTCTTTGATGTTGCACGGGCGCAAACTGCTCACCCACAAACCCGCCCACACGCTGAGTAGGCGAATTAGGGTCATAAAACTGGGGATAGCGCGCTTCTAGGGCGCGCAGCTCATGCATTAAAGAATCGAAGGCAGCATCGGAAATGGCTGGCGCATCCTTGGCATAATACAGGTAACTGTTGTGCTCTATTTCACGCCGCAATTCCTCAATACGTTTTTCCGGATCGCTTAAGGATGCAGCAAGACTTGCATCATCAAGCAAGGGGATCTGTTCACCTTTTGTTTCATCAGCCATGAGCTTTATTCCTTTGCGCTACTTTGAGCTATTTTTCTTCTATCACGTCAACGAAGGCCTGGGGCAGGGCCTCTATAAGATCCTCTGCACACACTCCAATATCGGTAAAACGCAAGGCGGCATGTCGACCCGCTTTGGCATGTATGCTTGTCGCTAAAACAGCTGCGTCCACACCGGCTAAACCCTGGGCCAAAAAAGCGCCTATGATGCCCGCCA
>CAYSMG010000085.1:0-5151 GCA_964432045.1 uncultured Eggerthellaceae bacterium | reverse complement strand
CAAGAGCCGCTGACTAAAGCAGAGCGATTTTCCTACCCAAACGCGATGGCGGCCGTGACAGGCGCATGAATGCTATCGCCAGATAAGGCGCAGGAAAAGCACCGACTTTTTGCAGCGGCAAATCAGAAGATGCACGCTGCGGTCTGAGGAGGGTTTGTCATGGCTAGTATCGGAGACGGTTTCAAAGACATCTTCTTTGCTGGAATTGGTGCACTTGCCATTACGGGCGAAAAGGCAAAAGAGGTGGTAGATCAGCTAATCGCTAAGGGCGAACTAACGGTTGATCAGGGCAAGCAAATCAATACCGAACTTAAGCACAAGGCAGCAGAGACTGCTACCAATGTGCGCTTTGACCTGCTTGAGACGCGCATGAAGTTTATGACCCCTGAAGAGCGCGTCGCCTTTGCTCAAAGGGCAGCTCAGATTGCCGAAGAAGCCAATGCTGCTGAAGAAAAAACAGCCGCTGAGGTTTCTGAAGTTGAGGTCGAGGAAACTGATGCAGCTCAGGTGGCCGACGCTTCTGCTGAATAAGTTCACCAAGAAACACGATTTATAAAGCCTTGTTAAAAGGCCATCTTCATCGGTCTGCGATGTAGTTGTCTTACTG
Source organism: uncultured Eggerthellaceae bacterium (assembly GCA_964432045.1). Taxonomy (GTDB): domain Bacteria; phylum Actinomycetota; class Coriobacteriia; order Coriobacteriales; family Eggerthellaceae; genus Aphodovivens. Next base: position 4,544 of record CAYSMG010000085.1, on the reverse strand, counting down.
TCTTTTGTGTAAAGGATACCCGGTCGTTTATGCCCCTTGCGGAAAACACGCTCCTAAAGTACTTCTTTGGATCCGAGTCACAGCTTGATCCGGAAAAGCGTTTTGGGCTGAATCGCAAAACGCGCACACGGCGCATGCGCGAGATTCTGGGTATCCTGCGGCACTACCACTTCTTGCGCGGTTTCCAGCCAGTGGAATTTCGCTGCATGTTGGAAGACCTTGGTCCTAGTTTCGTAAAAATTGGCCAAACCCTGTCAACCCGATCAGAAATCCTCCCCAAGGCCTTTTGTGAGGAACTTACCAAGCTGCAGATGGAGTGCGACCCGCTTCCCTTTGATCAAATTCTCAAAGCAATTCATAAGATTTATGGTGACAAGCAAAATGAGATCTTCGACGTCATAGATCCCAAGCCCTTAGGTAGCGCTTCTCTTGCTCAGGTGCATAAGGCTCGCCTACTTAATGGGGACGTGGTTGCGGTGAAGATCCAGCGTCCGGGAGTCAAGGCCACCATGGCGCAAGATATAGACATCATGCGCTTGGTTGCGCGCCAGGCCTCGCGTTTTATGAAAGACACCCAGATGCTCGACTTGCAAGAGGTAGTGGAAGAGCTGTGGGCAACCTTTTTGGAAGAGACTGATTTTGAAAAAGAAGCCGCTAACCTGCAAGAGTTTGCGCAGCTCAACAAGGATGTGGCTTTTATAGAGTGCCCGCGTGTCTACCCTGAGCTGTGCTCTGAATACGTCCTGGTCATGGAGTATATAGAGGGCATTCCCATCCATGATACCGACGCGCTTATAAAGCAGGGTTATGATCTTGAGGAAATAGGTCATAAGATCCTTGATAATTATGCCACCCAAATTCTTGACCATGGCTTTTTCCATGCTGACCCACATCCAGGCAATCTTTTGATCCGAGGAGGAAAGGTTGTCTATATTGACTTGGGCATTATGGGCAGGCTTTCTCCGCGCGACCGGGCAGGATTTGGCAATATCATCAAGGCAGTGGGCAAAGAGAGTGCCGCAGATCTCAAAGATGCACTGATATCCTTTGCGATAGCTAAGGATAATGCAGCAATTGACCATACCCGCTTTTTGGCTGACCTGGACTCCCTTTTAATGGATTACGGCTCCTGTGATGTGGCCGATATTGACATAGGAGCCTTCCTTAATGATATCTTGCAGCTGACGCGTACTTGCAAGGTTACGCTGCCGTCCTCTATTACCAGCGTGTCGCGTGGCATTGTTGCCCTAGAGGGCACTATTCAGTCCTTTATTCCCAATGACAATGTGATCTCTATCATCAATGAGCACATCAAAAACACCACTGATCCCGTCCAAGCTTTGAAGGATGCAGCGGAGGATCTAGCCCTTTCCCTAAGCGCTGCGGCGAAGGGCGCCCTAGATAGCCAGCGCTATGGGGGAGAGGCCCTTCATATGCTGACTCGTGGTCAGGTGAAGGTGAATATGGAAATGCTTGGATCTGAAGCTCCCCTGGGAAAGATCTCGCGGATTGTAAACCGGCTCACCCTTGCCATGATCGTGGCAGGCCTCTTTGTTGGCTCCTCGATGCTGTCGCTCTCTTCGATGGAGCCACGCCTTCTCGGTGTGCCGGTGCTGGCCTTTTTCGGCTACTTGGGTGCCGCTATTTTGTCTATCTGGGTGGTAGTAGACATCTACCGTAGTCGTTAGTTAAGTTCAGCACAGCTTGACACGCATAAATGTCTTTGGACTAAACGAGAAAAAACCCGCAAAGCCAGCAGCATGGTGCGGCCTTGCGGGTTTTCTTGTTTGTGGGTTTTCCTGTCCTGCCAACAGCTTATCTTTTGCCGGTAAGCTTCCTGGCCTTGCTGCCAGCTTGTGCTAGCAGACTCCTTTCTTACGAAGAAGCCATCCTGCTAGCAGGCTCCTTCCCCTTGCGAAGGAGCCACCCCGTCAGAGCAAAGCAAGCCCTGGCGAAGTGTCCCTCTCTTTGAGGGCCTAGAGCACTGCTGCCAAGAACTCCTGTAAACGGCTTGACTTCGGGTGGTCAAATATCTCCTCAGGTGTTCCCTCTTCAGCGATATAGCCCTCCGATAAAAAGATCACGCGGTCGGCAACATCGCGGGCAAAGCCCATCTCGTGGGTCACCACAATCATAGTCATACCCTCGCGCGCAAGCTCCTTCATAACATTAAGTACCTCGCCGACCATCTCGGGGTCAAGAGCGCTGGTGGGTTCGTCGAAAAGCATAACATCGGGGTTCATGGCCAAGGCGCGTGCAATGGCAATGCGCTGCTGCTGCCCGCCAGAGAGTTGATGCGGGTAGGCATCAGCCTTGCTTTCCAGGCCAACGCGACGCAGCAGTTTCATGGCCACTTCTTCGGCTTGCTGCTTAGACATAAGCTTGAGGTCTACCGGTGCCAACATGATATTTTTCTTTACGGTCATGTGGCTAAAGAGGTTGAAGTTTTGAAAGACCATGCCGATGTTGCGGCGCACCTTGTTGATGTCGGTCTTTTTATCGGTAATCTTGTAGTCACCAACAAAAATCTCACCACTGGTAGCCATCTCAAGGCGGTTAAGGCAGCGTAAAAAGCAGGATTTACCACCGCCCGAAGGCCCAATAATGCACACCACTTCGCCTTCGGTCACCGTAAGGTCCACCCCTTTGAGTACCTCAAGCTGGCCGAAGTTTTTAACAAGCCCATGCACTATGATCTTCGGGGTGTCGCTTTTTTTGCGAACGTTATCCATTATTAAAGGACCGGTTACCGTGGGGTCATTGGCTCCGTAGCCGGTGGCATAGGGCATAGCCTTAGGGGTATTGCTTTCTTCATCGGTCGGGCTGCTTGCGGCCTGTGTGATTGTCTCGTCTGTCATCTTAGGCCTGCCTTCCCTTGCGGTCGTAGTCAATCTTTTTCTCTATGTAGTTCGAAAGCAGCATGAGCAAAGAGATTATCACCAAGTAGTACAAGGCCACGCAGATATAGGTTTCGAAGTAATCCAGACGAACCATGATGTATTGCTGGGCCTGACTGACAATTTCAGGCATGCCAATAACGGTAAGAATTGAAGTGTCCTTCAAAGTGATGATGAACTGATTAACCATAGGTGGCACAGCTACCTTAAAGGCCTGGGGCAGTACAATGCGAATCATGGTGCGGGCCTTGCCTAAGCCAAGGCTGCGCGCCGCTTCTTCCTGGCCTTTTGGTACTGCCAGAATGCCGCTACGGAAAACTTCTGCCAAGTAGGCCCCGCAGTTCATGCTTAAGGTAACAATACCGGCCATAAGAGGGGTGAGTCTAATGCCAAGCGCTTGGGAAAAACCGAAGTAGATGACAAAGGCCTGCACAATCATAGGTGTGCCGCGAATGACCCAGATATATACCCATCCAATACCGCGTAAGATCGCGAGTTTGGAGAGGCGAAACAGGCAGGCGATAAGTCCCAGGCAAACACCGGCGGCAATGGAAATGAGCCAGGCCTGAAGGGTTACTTGAAAACCTGCTATGAGGTAGGGAAAGGATGATTGAAAGGTATCAATAAGTGGCATAGGCTGATTCTTCTCTATTTGAACGCTCACTGAAAAGCTCGCTTTTTCAGTGAGCTTTTCAGTGAGCGCAAAGCTCGCAAGTTAATTAAAGGCAAAGCGGCCCACGTATGTGGGCCGCTTTGATCAGGGGAGGAAAAATACTATTAAGAGATCTCAATGCCATAGCTAGCGAAAATTTCGGCCAAGGTGCCGTTTTCGGTGATGTTGGTCAGGCCAGCATTAAACATCTCGATAAGCTCGGAGTTCTCACCCTTCTTTACGGCAAAGCCATAAGAGGTGATCTGCTGCTGGTCGCCAACCATCTTCAGGTCAAGATCCTGATTCTCAATCTGGTAAGAGATAACAGCATAGTCATCAAAACCAGCAGCGTCGTTACCGCCAATTACGGCAGCATATATCGAAGGGGAGTCATCGTAGGTAACCACGGTGAAGCCGTACTCATCTGCAATGCTGTTAGCAAAGGCGGCTGACTGGGTTCCCGTCTTAACGGCTACCGTTAAGCCCTCAAGGTCCTCATAAGAGCTAATGTCGCTATCGCCTTTTACGATCATGATCTGACCACCCTCATAGTAGGCATCAGAGAAGTCGTAGCTTTCCTGGCGCTCTTCGGTAATAGACATGCCAGCAATCATGCCGTCTGCTTGGCCTGATTGCAAATTACCAATAGCAGCATCCCAGCCGCAGTTGTCGATGGTGTACTCGAAGCCCTGATCCTCTGCAATAGCAGCAAGAATGTCCATGTCAATACCGATGTACTCACCTGTGTCCTCATCCAAGAACTCAAAGGGCGCAAAGGCGTAGTCAGAAACAATGGTATAAACCGTCGTTTCGGTGCTCTCGTCTGTCCCATCGGTGGATTCCTCGCTCGTGTCACTGCTGCATGCAGACAGGCCAAAGAGCGCCAAGGCCCCAGCTGCTGCAAAAGCACACACGCGAGTCAAGGGTCGAGCAGCAATGTGTTTCATAATGGATTCCTTTCTCGTCACAAAGGGAAGGCTCTGCGGGTCACTTCA
>CAYSMG010000084.1:3504-5282 GCA_964432045.1 uncultured Eggerthellaceae bacterium | reverse complement strand
AGGCCGCTATATCCTCACCACGTAGACGCACCTTTTCAAGAGCCGTACGCGAATGACAAGCCACCGCCTGCCCCTCTAAGGTTCTACCATCGCGGGTACGTGCCTCTAAAGTCACCCGTGCCAAGGTGGAGGGATACACCCTACCCTTTGCCTGTAAGAGTCGCTCGCAAATGGCGATGGCCTCAGGGAAAGACCCTGTTGCATCTTCCAAAGCTGAGAGCATGAGGTTTCCTAAGGAGTGGTTTCGCGCAAAGGTGAAACGATACTTAAAAGCACGGGTCAGTGGATCTTCAGGATCAGCTGCCATTGCAACAATGCATTTACGGACATCACCCGGTGGAGTGACATCGGCTTCTTCCCGCAAAATGCCTGTCGAACCGCCGTCATCGGCCATAGCCACCACAGCACTGGTGTGTATCCCCAAAGAAAGCAAAGTCCGCAGCGACACCGGAGCGCCCGTACCTCCTCCAATGACTACTGCATGAATATCCTGCGCCAAAAGCTCGGAGTCATCAAGCTCATCAAGGACACGAAAGGCTTCGGTGGCAGAAGGGTCGCTTACAAAAGGTGTGTCCTTTTCACCAGGAACAAACTCCATTACCGACTACTTCACCCCCTCAAGATCGGGGGATTCATAAGCGGTATTGCGCGCAATCAGCATACCATCAGAGCGTTCGGCCAAACTCAGATCGCGATGGGCAATACTTACCCGATACCCACCTGAGCGCAGATAGTCAGCCGTAGATTCGGCAATAGCCACACTGCGATGCTGCCCGCCAGTGCAGCCCACAGCTATAGCAAGCTGTTGCTTACCTTCAGAAACATAGCCAGGCATAACACAGTCAAGCAGAGCCCGCCAACAAATAAGAAACTCTTCTGTCTCCTTGCGGTAGAGCACAAAGTCACGAACCGGCGCATCAAGACCGGTAAGGTGGCGCAACTCGGGATCATAGTAGGGGTTCGGCAAAAAACGCACGTCCATTACTAAGTCAGCGTCAAGAGGTGAGCCGTGCTTAAAGCCAAAGGAATACACGGTAACCGCCAGACCCTGACGCTCTTCTCCTGGCGCAAACAGAGCCCGAATGGTTGCCCTTAACTGGGGCGGCAACATAGAAGTGGTATCGATCACGTGATGTGCGTTTTCACGCAGGGTAAATAAAAGATCACGTTCGCGCTGAATACCCTGAGCAATAGAAGCACCGTCGCTACATAGAGGGTGACGACGCCTGCTTGATTTGTAGCGAGCAATAAGCTTTTCATCGGCAGCATCTAAGAAGAGGACGCGATAATCAATCCCCTGACCCTTCAGCTTGTTGAGCTCCTCAATTAAGCTTGCGAAGAACTGACGATTACGTGCATCGCAGACCACCGCAATGCGACGACGCTCTGTAGGCTGACCGGGAAGTTCGCTAAGATCAAGCAGATCACCAATGAGACTTGAAGGAAGGTTATCTACGCAAAAATAGCCCAAGTCCTCAAAGGTATGCATGGCCTCGGTACGTCCGGCACCGCTCATACCCGTCACTATTACCAGCTCGGGCATCATTTCAATACTTACTGCTTCACTTACCTGGGTTTCGTTCGGCTCACTCATCTATCTTCCTTTCAGAAGGAGAGCTGTTATTTGACGCTTCATTATACTGCGACAGAACACGAAATATCTCCTGTGCTACCTCGCTGGGAACACCCGGCACTCCTTCAATTTCTTCAAGGCCTGCCTCGCGTAAACGTTTGAAGGATTTAAAGTACTTCATCAGGGATTTTTTGCGCACTGGTCC
>CAYSMG010000084.1:0-3404 GCA_964432045.1 uncultured Eggerthellaceae bacterium | reverse complement strand
CTTATAGCGCATAAGCGCATGCTGGGCATTTGTCTGAGCAAGTGAGATAAGCTGGGCTTTTTCGCCCTTTTTCGGGGCCACAAAGCGCACCTTTGCCCCATGTGTGCTGGCAAGTTTTTGGCTCAGCCAGGCTTCCATGGCCTCCTTATCTTCAGGAAGATTTTCGACAATTACCTCATGGGGAATGGAAGTAGTGGCATCGTAGTAGCGCAAAAGGAAGTTATGGTTTAGGTCCTCATCAGGCACATCGGCACCACGATTAAGTATGAATTCATTTGCATTGATAATGCGGCCCTCACGCACCATTAAAACCTGCACACCCGCAATGGTTTCTTCCCGATAAACCCCCACCACATCAGCATTAAGCCTATGACTTGATACCGCATGCTGTTTGCTGGCTAAGGAGTTTATGGTGTCGATGCGCGCCTTTATGCGCCCGGCTCGTTCAAAATCAAGCTCGTCTGCCGCATCTTGCATCTCTTCTTTTAGTTCGGCCAGAAACTCTGTATGCGCTCCAGACAAAAAACGCTCGATTCGCTCGACGTTTTTTTTGTAGTCGTCAGGAGTAATGCGGCCACAACAAGCACCAGGACCTAGCCCCACATGCGCGTCAAAGCAGGGGTGGGCATCACTCTTCATTAAAGCCAGCGGATCCTTTTCAAGACGACGCCTGAGTTGGCGCCAATCGGCACAGGTAGCAGCACAAAGCGGCACCACTTTTCGAGCGATATCAACCATAGCTCGGGCAGCGCGGCTATCGGTATAGGGTCCAAAATAGCGGCTTTCTGCTCGGTGCTTTTCGCGGGTATATTTGATAGCCGGAAAGACATCGCCTTTGCTCAAAGCGATGTAAGGGTAGGACTTATCGTCTTTAAAATCGGCATTAAAAAAGGGGGCGTACTGATTGATCAGGTTTTTTTCCAGAACGAGGGATTCATGCTCGCTTTCAGCCACTATGTAGTCGAAGCTGTGAATTTCCTCCACCAAAAGAGGAATCTTTGCCCTGTCATCCTGAAAATTGAGGTACTGGCGCATGCGAGCGCGCAACTGCTTTGCCTTACCCACATAGATAACCGTAGCTTGAACATCCTTCCACAAATATACCCCAGGAAGCATGGGTACGCCTTCTAACTCGTGTTTAAGACGAGCAAGCTTTTCCTCCTGTGATTCGGCATCAGGGGTGGGTGTTTGCAGACGATCGTCCACCGCTGAAGCTAAAAAAGGCGCTTGGGATGCAGGAGTATCTGGCGTGTTCATGCAAGAAAGTATAGCAAAGGAAGCCTTATTCCCCAGCGCATGCGTCAGAAGACAACAGCAAGGACAGACAGGACAGGCAAACCGTCACCGACCATCACGATTGCTTATTCCCTCGCGCATGCGTCAGAAGCCTTTGGCGGCGCAGGAGCAAGAGGAGCCGCTGGAAGTTCAGGCTTCAAAGCAGCATTGCGGCTTTCGTCAATAAGAGCGATCCCCTCAAGATAAGAGGTGCGGCGCTTGTGGTCGGTACCGGTAAAGGAAATGTAGTGAGATTCATCGCAAAGATATTCCCAGTCGACACGCTTTACCTTCGAAGCAAGTTCATTAGCAGCTACTCGTTTTGCATAGTCGGTAAAGTCTTCATACTCACCGCGAGCCATCACACAAACGGCTTCTATCACCGCTTCAGACATACCCAAAAGACGCAGTTGCTCAAGATCAAACTGCGCATCAAGAAAGACATCTTGCAAATAGGCGGCACAGACCTCTTCTTCGGTTTCCATGCACCGTGCTATCTCCTGCAAGCGAAGGATGGCTGGCTGACCGTCGCGCCCCACCTGACCTTGGCATATGCGCTGTGCAAGACTGGCGGCTGCCGCTGTTAGTTTTGTCTCTTGCATATCTAAGTCCACCTCCGGTTTTAGCTCATCCTCATGCATTTCTTTTGCTATAATGGCCCACGCAGCTTAGCCGGAAATACGGCTTGCTTCGGGACGTGGCGCAGTTTGGTAGCGCGCCTGCTTTGGGAGCAGGATGTCGCAGGTTCGAATCCTGTCGTCCCGACCACTACGCTTGCAAAGACCCGATTTTTCGGGTCTTTTTCTTTTTCGCTTGTTTCCCTCTCACCTAGCCCCGCACAGATTCTAAACTTCAGAAACCCAAACAAAGGCTAGGAAGTGATTAAGTCCTCATACGGCGCGATAGAGAAAATATCCCCTAAAAGACCTCTAAGGCACAGCAAAGCAGAAAGCACTCCCCCATAAGCCTTGCTTACCTGGGAAACAAAGCACCTATAAGGACCCTATAGCAAAACCGGGCGGAAAGCCTTTCTGCGGCTCCGCCCGGTTGCTTGGCTCCTCTAAGATAGCCTAGATCTCAAAGAGCTTGTCCTACCCCAAGTTAAGGCTAAGGAAAGCTTATTTATCCATCACGTGATCGACCTTATCGACCAGGGCTGCCTGACTGGCCGCGAGGCGAGCGACCGGCACACGATAAGGTGAGCAGCTCACATAATCAAGACCAATCTTGTTGAAGATATGGATCGAATCAGGATCGCCGCCGTGTTCGCCGCAAACACCGCAGCTAAGGTTTTCATTACCCTCACGACCACGCTTGACACCTATTTCAACCAAACTGGCAACACCCTCGTCAATGGTGGCAAAGGGGTTGTGCGGCAAAATGCGCTGCTCAAGGTATTGTGGGATGAACTCGGACTCAACGTCATCACGGCTGAAGCCAAAGGTGGTCTGGGTAAGATCATTGGTGCCAAAGCTGAAGAAGTCGGCCTGGGCAGCAATTTCGTCAGCAGTGACCGCAGCACGCGGGAGCTCGATCATTGTACCCACCGGTATATTAAGCTCTACCCCCTCGGCGGCAGCTACCTCGGCAATCACCTGCTTGGCAAGCACGCGCATCTTTTCAAGCTCGGGAACAACTGATACCAAAGGCACCATAATCTCAGGCTTCGGATCAAGACCCTCCTTCTTAAGACGCGCCGTTGCTGTAGCGATAGCACGCACCTGCATCTCGGGCAGAATGGGATACAGAATACCCAAACGGCAACCGCGCAGACCCAACATGGGGTTTGCCTCGCTCATAGAGTCGATCTGCTCCATCAAACGAGTCTTCTCAGCAATGAGGGCACGGTCGCCGCCGCTCGTCTCTAGCTTGGCAATTTCTACATCTAGGGCACGAGGGCTTTCCAAAAACTCGTGCAGAGGCGGATCAAGTAAACGCACGATGACCGGCAGGCCGTCCATCGCCTTGAACATGCCATAGAAGTCACCTGTTTGAGCCTCAAAGAGGTCAGAGACCGCATTCGAACGGATCTCTTCATCATCATTAAGAATGAAGGTCTGAATGATTTGCTTTCTGTCACCAAGGAACATGTGCTCGGTACGACACAGGCCAATGCCTTCGGCACCGAA
>CAYSMG010000083.1:0-5304 GCA_964432045.1 uncultured Eggerthellaceae bacterium | reverse complement strand
GCATCAAGGGCAGCTTGGGCTTCCTCGGCTGCCACCACGCACACCATCTTGCCCTCGTTAGCCACCTGCAAAACATCATAGCCCAGCATCTCGCAGGCCCCACGTACGGCAGCCTTTACTGGCACCGCCTCCTCTTCTATATACATATCTACCCCCGCTTGACTGGCAAGCTCATTGAGGGTGGAAGCCAAGCCACCACGTGTTGGGTCACGGAAGCATCGCGTATGCGGAGCTGCATCCAAAACACTGGCAATAAGATGATTAAGCGGCGCAGCATCGCTTCGTAAATCGGCAGAAAAACCAAGACCTTCACGGCAGCTCATAATGGTAATGCCGTGGTCACCTAAGGTACCGGTGACCAAAATGACATCACCGGGACGGCAGAATTGCCCGCCTAGGTTTACCCCTTCAGGCACAAAGCCCACGCCACTGGTATTAATGTAGATGCCATCGCCATGGCCCCGGTTTACCACCTTGGTATCCCCTGTAACCAAGGCTACGCCTGCCTCGCGTGCGCACTGTGCCATAGAGGCACAGATACGCTGCAACTGCTCAATGGGAAAGCCTTCTTCTAAGATAAAGCCGCAGCTAAGGTAGGCAGGACGCGCGCCACTGGTGGCAACATCGTTGACCGTGCCACAAACCGCAAGCCTACCAATGTCGCCTCCCGGAAAGAAATGCGGGGTTACCACAAAGCTATCGGTGGAAAAGGCGAGGCGCTCACCTGGTGCTGGCTGGGGCAGCACAGCAGCATCGTTTCCCTGTTTGAGTTCATCCCCTGCATAGGCGGCAAAAAAGACCTCATCGATGATGCGCTTCATCATGGTTCCGCCGCTGCCGTGGCCAAGCATCACCTTAGTGTCCATCAAAAACAGTCTCCTTGGATAAGTTGAGTAGGTCGAATAGGTTAAGCAAGTTGAATAGCTTGGGTTGTTGAGTGGTTTGGATATCTAACAGAAAGACAGCACGGGGTTATACATTAGCAGTGGTAATAACAAGACGGCCATTGCGTACCCCCTTGGTTCCCAAAATGAGGTTAGCTATCTCCTGCACCAATCCCGTCTCGCCCCGCAGCACTATCACTTCAAGACAATTGTGCTGGTCAAGATGCACATGCATCGAAGCAATGATGAGCTCGCAGTAATGGTGCTGGATATTGTGCAGCTTCTCTTGTAGGTCGCTAGCATGATGATTGAAAGCAATAGTTAGGGTGCCTATCACCTCAACACCTGGCGTGGCGCAAGCGTCCTCCACTAAGGCATCGCGTACTAAATCACGCACCACCTCGCTGCGGTTCTTTGCCAAACCTCGCCGCGCAACCAACTGGTCAAAGCGCATAAGCAGCTCTTCGGGCATAGCCACCGAAAAGCGCATAAGATCCTGTGCCATAAGCTTTCTGTTCACCCCTGCCTAAACCAAGTTAACGGTAACATTGGCGACAGCTTCGGCATCATCTTCTAAAGCATCGCGAGCCTCATCAAGTTTTGCTCGCACATCATCGAGTAGGGCCTGGGCCTCATGCAGACGCTCGCTTACCGTAGCAAAGCCCCCATCACCGGCCAGGTGGGCCAGATTATGCGCCCAGCGACGCTCAAGTTTTACGTGGTCGTCAATCTGTTCAATCATCTGTTCAAATTGTCCGGTATTAACGCCATTAGTGCACATATTTCGCTCCTATCTTCTGTCCTGCCAGCGCGCGTCAAACCATGGCAAAGCCCTCTTGTCTGACAAGTTGTGAGACTTGTCGCGAGACCTGGCCGCACGCGCAGTTCTTGTTTCTTGATATGATAGACACAAAGTTGTAGGACTGGACCAAACTTTGTGGGGTCAGTGTGAAAAATTCTGCAAATGGTAACATGTACGAGGTAGCCGCCCAAAAAGTGGTGGAAGAATTCGGCGCCTACGTGAAAGGTGCCCGCCTTAGCCTAGCCTGCGTACTAAGCGAACGCACCCTTGAAGCCCCCGCTAAAACCGCCTTGGAAAAGGCCTTGGAATCCCTAGGCTACAAGCAGTCACTTTGCAGCTTTATAGTGCTGAACTGCAACACTGCCCATACCCTAGACGAAAAGGAGCTTTTCTTCATTTTGGAAGGGCTTGACCCTCGCTGCCTTATTGCCACCGATACCGCAAGCGCAGAAGCGCTTTCGCAAACCTACCGCAGCCCCATAAGCCTTAATGCCTCAGGAAGACTTTTTGGCCGAGACCTGGTGGCCTTTGAGTCTTTTTCTGCCCTGCTTGACACCCCTCAGCATAAGCAAGAAGCCTGGGCTCTACTGAAGCGGCTTCCCAAACACAGCTAAAGAACCGCCGCAAAAAGCGGGTCTTAGCAGCGTTTGCGACGAGCCCGAAAGGCTGTCATGGGTTCTATGCGTACCCCCTGCTTATTTGCACTTACCGCCAAATTACCTTGAATATTGGCGACATAGCCGCCACGAATAGATCCCGCAAAGCCGCCGGTTTCTTCCCCTGCTTCCTCCCAGGCCTCTAACACCGCCTCAAGCGATGTAGTTTCAATACGTAACTGCGGCCCCAAAATGCGCTGCAAGAGCGCAAACACTGCCCGGCGGGCAAGAGGCAGAGCTGCTCTTCCAAATTCCGGAGAGATAAGACAACCCTCCTCAGGAGCATCCCCTAGCCACTTCACCTGCTCTTCTAAGAGCTCTGTTGCTAAATTACTCAGAAAATCATCTTCATCAGCAATAAGATCCATGGTGCGCGACAAGGTTTTAAGCAGATGCGGATTGCGCTGTTTTGCGCGCGGCACAATTTCGTGGCGCACGTAGGCCCGAAAACGATCGGTGTGAGCATTGGTGGCATCTTCGCGCCACAAAGAGCCTGTCTTGTCGTGTACACAGTCCTGCTTATTCACCTCGCGGCTTACAAGATAATCCCGCAGCTCTTGACGACTGACAAACAAAAGCGGTCGTGCTACCTGCCCATTCAGATAGCGCATAGAGCGAAAACCACCCGGACCGGTGCCCACAATAGAGCGCATGTAAAAGTTTTCCACCCTATCATCGGCAGTGTGAGCCGTAAAAATGCGACCCTGCGCCACCGGCATCGCCGCACGTTGACATAGACGGACAAGTGCCTTTTGCGCCACGCGATAACGCTCGCGGCGAGCCACCGCCTCAATATTGCCGCCCTCTTGTTTTGTTATGCCAGCAATATCCAAGCTGCTAATAAAGGCCGGAATACCAAAAAGCTCGGCAAGATCTTCCACAAAGAGAGCATCATCGGCGGCATCTTCGCCCCGCAGCAGGTGGTTGAGATGCATTATCCCTAAAGGACCAAGCACCCCTTCTTGATGCAGAGCAGCCGCTAGGTAGACCAAAGCCGTAGAGTCCGAACCGCCCGAAACCATCAGCAGTACCGGAGTGTGCTCATCTGCTAGGGAATGCCTTGTTATGCAGTCCCTCACACCTTGCAGAAGGCTTTCTTGTTTGGAACTCATGCCCTTTCGTCCTGATCACTAAAAAGCGGAGTCGACAGGTAACGCTCGCCAGAATCAACCACAAAGGTCACAATAGTGGATCCCTTTGCCTCAGGACGACTCTTTACCAGCTGTGCAACCGCCGCAAGGTTTGCCCCCGAAGAAATGCCCACCAAAAGTCCTTCACGCTGTGCCACCTGACGGGCAAAGCGGTAGGCCTCCTGAGTCGAAATGGCAAAGGCACCATCTAGTACGGCCAAATCCAGTGTCTCGGGAATAAAGTTCGCCCCAATTCCTTGGATGCCATGCGCACCGGGTTTTTGCGGCTCCTTAGCAAGTTTCTGCCCAATAAGAGGGCTTTCCGCAGGTTCAACCGCAAAAAAGCGCGTAGCTGCTCCCTGCTTTTTCAGATAGTGAGCCACCCCGCTAATGGTGCCACCGGTACCCACACCAGCCAAAACAAAGTGTGGAAAGCCCCCCAGTTGATCCACCAGTTCAGGTGCAGTGGAAAGTTCGTGCGCCAAGGGATTATCGGGGTTAGCAAACTGATCAGGAATCCAGGCATGCTTTTCTTGGCTGGCGATACGCTGAGCACATTTAACCGCACCTGCCATGCCCTCGCTGGCAGGAGTGAGCACCAGCTGTGCCCCGTAAGCCGCAAGAAGGCTGCGCCGCTCAAGGCTCATAGACTCCGGCATAATAAGCACTACCTTATAACCGCGCGCAGCCCCAATCATAGCCAGGGCAACACCAGTGTTTCCGCTGGTAGGCTCGACAATGGTGCTGAATCCAGGGCTGATTGTGCCTCGCTGTTCAGCCCGGTCGATCATCATTTTTGCCGCACGGTCTTTAATGGAGCCTCCGGGATTGGCAGCCTCGTATTTCACATAAACCTGAGCTCCCAGCGTTTCTGAAAGCGCCGAAAGATGGAGTAAGGGTGTTGCGCCCACAATGTCTGAAACTTCGTCTGCCATATTTTCTCCCTGTTTATTCTGCGAAAGACTTCTATCCCCACCGCAGGGCCTAAGAAGATCTAGCGCAGCGTCACTCCCTCAGGCAGATCAACAAAGCGCCAATCCTCAGAATCCTCTCGCGATTCTTCATCCTCACGCCGAGGTGGCCTACTAGTCTCCTTCGGCGTGCCAAAGACCTCATGGAAGGCATTAAACTGAGGACGCCGTACCGCAAACACCACGCGGCCCAAAGCACCGGGATGCTCGTCAAGCCAAGCCTTGAACTCAGCCACTACCTGCGAGGCTTCATAGCCCATTCTTCCGCAGGCAAAGTCGTTGCACAAAAGTGTCTCGCAGCCGTTTAAGGCCGCGATGCGCAAAAGAGTATCTATGCGACGGCGTAATTCGTTGTTGCATTCACGCTGCGAACGATGATTTTCCAAGGCGCGAAGTCGCTGTGGCTCGGCAATGGCTATGACATGAGCGTTTTTGGTAGTACCCCTGCGTAAAAAGACAATATCGGGTAAAAATGCTGCACGATCGGTAAAAAGCATGCCCCGTCGATAGTTGCGGTTTTGGTCATGAAAATCTTTCCGAATACCGCAGAGAACCTCGTAAAGATTACTGTCGACACACAGCCTCTGTTCTGGGCCAAAGGCTCCCGTCATATAGTTTCCACCGGGACGAATGGAAGCCGCCGGGTCAACAAGCGCACAGACACCCCTACCAAAACGATACAGGGCTTCAGTTAAAAAGCTGGTGGTCACAATAGTCTCGGTAGATTCAAAGGGAGCCTCGGGCAAATCAAGAATGCGCGCCTCGCCTTCTTCATACACACGCGCCGCTGCAATACTTTCTTCGGTATTGCTAGCAAAAGCACCCTTTACTAGTGCCTCATGTTTTTGCACTTGCTCTATG
>CAYSMG010000082.1:0-5322 GCA_964432045.1 uncultured Eggerthellaceae bacterium | reverse complement strand
CTATGCAAGAAAAGCTCCTTTTCTTGCATGGTACTATCCTTTCTCGACAGACTGAGGGTTCGCAGCCGGATTTGGCTGCGAACCCTTTTGTTATCGACGGCTGAGAAAGGCTCTCAGATGGGGAATCTGTCTGGGGGACAGGGAAAGCTCGTCCACTCCCAACTCCAACAGCCTTACGGCGCATTGGGGATCTGAGGTCCACTCTCCGCACACACCCACCCAGATGCCCTGTTGATGTGCGTGGGTGACACACATCTCAATGAGGCGGAGCACTACCTCTGAGGGTGCCAGCAGCCCCTCCTCCAAGGCCCCATTCTGTCGGTCCGCCCCAAAGGTGAACTGGGCCAGGTCGTTGGTGCCCATGCTGAAAAAGTCCACTTCTTTGGCCAATTCCTGGGAAATCAGGGCTGCGGCGGGGGTTTCAATCATCACCCCGAAGGGGATGTCCCGGTTCAGCTGGAGGGGGGATCCCATGCGGGAAATTACCTCATCCACCTGCTGCCTGGCCCTACGCACCTCCTCCAGGGTGGAAACCATGGGGAGCATAATGCCCACCTGTCCAAACCTGGCTGCCTCCACGATGGCGCTGATTTGGGTTTGAAACAGATCCGGGTGGGCCAAGGAGAAGCGAATTCCTCGTCTTCCCATGGCAGGGTTTGCCTCCTTCGGTAGACCCATGTACGGGGACTGCTTGTCTGCCCCAATGTCCATGGTGCGAATGATCACCGGCCCGTCCACAGCCTGGGCAGCCTGCTGGTAAACGGCCAGCTGCTCCTCCCGAGTGGGCCAGGTATCCCGGTTGAGGAAGAGAAATTCGCTGCGGAACAGGCCGATGCCCTCTGCTCCGGCGTTTTTCGCCAGGGCCACATCCAGGATAGAGGAGGTATTGGCGTAGAGTCTTACCGGTTTGCCTTGGAAGGTGAGGGGGGCATGAATGAGTTCCGCTTCTTGGTCTGCCTGATGTTCTAACTGAGCGAGAAGGTCAAGGGTGGGGGCGGAGTAGAGGGCACCCGCGCTGCCGTCCAGGGCCACTTGGGTCCCTTCTGGGAGGTGGAGCAGCTCCGGCCCGAGGCGAAAGACGGCGGGAATGCCCAGGGTACGGATCACTACAGCAGCGTGGGAGGTGGCCACACCGGCAGAGAGGGCGATGCCGAGAAGATTGTTTGTGGGTAGCCCCATGAGCTGGCTGGGCAAAAGATCCTCTGCCGCCAGAATGCAGGGGCTGGAAAGGACCGGCTCCAGGGAACAGCCGCCTACTCTCCGGGTGAGAATGTGAGTCAGTCTGGCCCAGAGGTCCCGTACATCGGCGGTTCTGGCCTGCATGTAAGGATCTTCCATCCCCTCAAATTCTTTTGCCAGGGCTCCAAACGCCCGATCTGCAGCGGTTTGAGCGGAATATCCCCCCTGGAGTTCCAGGGCCACCCGTTCTACCACATCCTCGTCCGCCAGAAGCAGTTGCTGAATTTCCAGAATCTCCGCCGCCTCCTCATGGCCGGATTTCACACGCTCCTGCTTCAGGGCCTCCAGTTGGCGATTGGCCTCCGCACAAGCCTCCTTCCAGTGCTTGGTCTCATCTTCCGAGGTCCCGGAGGCCGGGGCAGAGGGGGCTGCTTGGGTCTGGCGCAGAAATACAATGGGGCCGTAGGCGGTTCCAGCGCTGATGGGAGTTCCCTTCATCATTTCCATATGGCCAACCTCCCTTACAGGTGGGTTTGAATATACGCCGTCAGCTCTGCTGCGGCCTGGCCTTCGTCGGGGCCTTGGATAGAGATAGTGATTTCCTCCCCCTGCTTGACCTCCAGCTTCATCAAGGAGACCAATCGTTTCACATCACAGGTTCTCTGGGCGCAGGATATGGTGATGTGGCAGGCATATTTCTTTGCGATTTTTGCCAGCGCCCCGGCAGGGCGGGCGTGTATCCCATGCTCTGCCAACACACGATAGTGAAAAGATTTCAAAACGCCCTCCTATTCTCCGCATACCTGAAACAGGGGGGTGCCTCCCTGCCGGCAATCACTCAGAGTAGTTTTTTGGGATACCTGGTCTACATCCATAGCCACCACCAAAACCGAGGGGTCCAGCCCCTTGCGCCGAATGGCCTTCATATCCGATCGGATGATGGGGGTGCCGGCGGTGACATGACTCCCCTCCTGGGCTAGACGAACAAAGGGACTGCCATTGAGCTGAATGGTATCCACCCCGATGTGCACCAAAATTTCAACCCCGGACCGGCTTTTGATCGTAAAAGCGTGGTTGGTTTGAAAGATTTTCTCAATCACCCCGTCCACGGGGGCGGAGACCAGATTCTCCTGGGGTACCACCAGCATGCCGTCTCCCATGTACCCCGCAGCAAAGGCTTCGTCGCTGCAGGCGGAGATGTCTTTGATTTGGCCCGTACAGGGCGAATAAATCACTTCAGTCATAGATATGCTCCAATTCACGATACTTCATAATCCACGCAGGCCAGACCTTCCAGGTACGGTTTGCTGTACCTAGCCACCTGCTTGTGGCGCTCGTCGTCGCAGTATTTCTGGTAATCCTCCTGGTTGAGGAAGTCGATGACGCAAACGGTGTCGTAATCCTTGTGGAAGTTGATATTTTGATAAATCTCCTGATGATGAATCTCGTCGATCACATCTTTGAGCGCATCCAGGCGGCGGAGAAATTCTGCCGCCTCTGCCTGGGCATCGGGCAGAAACTTAAATAACAAAACATGGCGAATCATATGAGTTCCTCCTTAATATCGCTCTCATTCTGTATCCAGAGACAGGGTGACCCCCGAGGTCCCTACCTGGTCAACGCCGCCCCAGAAATAGGTGAGCACGGCGGATACAGCCATTGTAATCAAATACACCAGAATAAATGGGACAAAGGTTCCGACAAAGCCGGGGAATCCGAATATTCCATTGCCCATGGCAGTGGCCCGAATCCCAAGCAGCATGGTGGCCACCCCGTTGACGGAGCCTACCACGATCATGATGATAAAGCAGCGTTTGAATCGCAGGGCAATGCCGTACAGGGCTGGCTCCACCACTCCGGTGAATACCGAGAGCACCAGGGCAGTGACATAAAAGGAGCGTTCGGTCTTGTTTTTGGCTCGCACACAGGCACCCAGCGCCATTCCCGCCAGAATGACTGACCCGTAGTAGAGCAGGGAGACCATGGCAGAGGAGCCGGATTCCACCATGTCCACAATCAGAATGGCGATCACCGCCGTGTGCATGCCGAAGATGACCAGAATAGAGCTTAGAGCGCCGATGACTAGGCCTCCCAGGACAGGGACGTCGGCGGTGAGGAAGTTGATGACCACCGAGAAGCCCATGGTGATGTAGGCGCCTGCAGGAGCGGCGATCCACAGGCAGAGGGGCACGGAAATCAGGAAGATGAAGAAGGCCCGCAGGAACTTCACCGAGGCGGGGATGATGCGGGAGACCAGCAGATCCACGCCCTTGACCACGAACACGCCCAGCACCATGGGAATGACACTGGAGGAGTAGTTGACCACCTTGACCGGAATCCCCAGGAAGGTGACAAAGTCCAGTCCGCTGGTGGAAAAGGCGATAATGTCAGGGTAGATGAGCAGGCCCGCCACGATCACCGAGACATAGATGTTGGTTTTCAGATACTTTGCCCCGGTGATACCGATGAGGACGGGGAAGAAGTACATGGGCACCTGCTTCATGGCGTTGAAAATGGTCCAGGTGCTGCTGGTGGTGTCCAGCACATGGAGGCTCTCCAAAATCACCATGATGGCGCTCATAAAGCCGTAGACCACCAGAATGGGCACCAGAGGGACGAAGACGCCCTGGATGAAGTTGAATACCACGTCCTTGACGGTGGCCTGTTTCTTGCCCGGGATGTCCTGGATATCCACCAGTTTCATGACCTCGTCATAAATGGGGTCCAGTTCCTTGAGCAATACCAGCTGGATGACGGTGCCTGCGGCGGTCAGCCCCTTGACCACCGCCAGTTGGCCCAAGGCGGTCTTATCTACCTTGCTCTTGTCCCGGATCTCAATTCTTAGCCGGGTCATGCAGCTCAAAACACTGGTGATATTCTCGTTTCCTCCCACTAGGGAAATAATTTGTTTCGCAATTTCACTGTAGTTCATGAATCTCCCTCCTAATTTGTATATTTGTTGCAGTTGGTTCTATCTATATCAAGGATGTGCACACTCCTTATTTTTCTTCAATGGCTACCGGTCTGCGCCTGCAGGCGCTTGAGGTGGATGACCAGGTAAGAGGCCTCGGATTCCGGGATAGCGACGTCGTTTTCCCTGCCGATGCGGTTAAGAATCTTTTTCACCGCCTGAAATTCGGGTTCGTATTCCTTGCGGATCAGCTTCACAATGGCGTCGTCCATGGGCTCCTGCTTGAAGATGCGGTCATAGGCCAGACAGCAGTGAATGAGCAAACGCTGATAGGTGAGGCTATGCTTGTCCGGCTGGGCACCGATCAGGTGATACAGGGCGGACACGGTCGCCTCAATGAGTCTGGCCCGCTTCCGGGAGAGCTGGAGACTCTCATTTTGCTTGGCGGCCCTGAGGTGGATGGCCACAATGCCGATTTCATCCTCAACTAAGTTGGTGTGGTAGAACCGGTTGACCTTGTCGATTATTTCCTGGGCAAACTGATAGTCCTCGGGGTAGACGTATTTCAGACTTTCGTTGAAGGGATTGTGGAAGTCAATGCCTCTTTTGTGCCGCTCTAGGGCGAAGGCCATATGGTCTGTCAGGGTATTGTGGATGTTTTCGTTGATGGGGCCCTGGCAATGCTGTTGGAACTTTTTCAGGCATTCTTCGATAATTGCAATGAGCTCCGGGTCGGTATCCCGTAAAATCTCCTGGAATCGGCTTTGATTTTCCTGCTGGTAGAGTACAAAAGTCTGCTCAATCCGTGAGGTCTCCTGGAATGGGGCGTTCTCCTTGGCGTGAAATCCAATGCCCCGGCCAATCAATATCACAGGATTGCCCTGGTTGTCGAGGGCTAGGAGCACGTTGTTGTTCAGTTTCTTGTTAGTTACATATTTTGTCATAATAGAAAATCCCCCAAAAGAAAAACGGAAAGCATGGTTAACAAGCTTAACTCATGCCTTCCGTAACACGTTAATTTAAATGAAGTATTCTATTTTATCTCGTCCATTCTAAAACAAATTATACAACATCAATGGAGAGATGTCAACTGCTGTTTGGCAGATTGACCATAAAATTAGCGGATATAAAAAGCGGGACATTTGGGATGCGGGAATGATCCGCACCGCCCTGGACCAGTGTACGGACAGCAAGCTCTATGTGGCGATGAATCTGTCCTTTGCCTGCTCTTT
>CAYSMG010000081.1:3700-5367 GCA_964432045.1 uncultured Eggerthellaceae bacterium | reverse complement strand
GCTTCTGAGGAAGCAGCAGAGGCTAAGGCAAGCGAAGCTGAAGAAGCCGCTGAAGGAGCCGTCGAAGAGGTAGCTGAAGAAGCTGCCGATGCTGAGGTTGAAAAGGCCGAGGAAGCTGCCGAGGAGACTGCCGAAGAATCCGCTGAGGAAACCACCGAGGAATCAGAAGCAGCCGAAGCAAGCGAAGAGGAGAAGGCTGAGTAAAGTCTTTATCTTCGCGGGTAACTTTTATCCAGTGGACCCCGGGGCCTGCCTGAAAGGGTAGAGCCACCGGGGTCTTTTTGTATAGAACGCGCCCGCGACTGCAGTTAAGTTTCCCTAGCCTTGAATATTGTAGAAGGCACCCATACCAGCATAGCGGGCTACTCTATCCAGTTCTTTTTCGATACGCAGAAGCTGGTTGTATTTAGCTACGCGGTCGCTGCGGCAGGGAGCACCGGTCTTGATCTGACCGGCATTAGTTGCCACCGCGATATCGGCAATAGTAGTGTCTTCGGTCTCACCGGAGCGGTGGGAAACCACACAGGCATAGCCAGCGCACTTTGCCATCTCAATGGCATCGAGGGCTTCGGACAAGCTACCAATTTGGTTCACCTTAATCAGGATAGCGTTGGCGCAGCCAAGCTCAATGCCTTTTGCCAAGCGCTCGGTATTGGTAACAAAGAGATCATCGCCTACCAGCTGGACCTTCTGACCAATACGCTGAGTAAGTTTCTTCCAACCTTCCCAGTCTTCTTCAGCCATACCGTCTTCAATAGAAATAATGGGGTATTTTTCTACCAAAGCAGCCCAGTAATCCACCATTTCATCGCTGCTGAGTTCGCGGCCTTCACCTGCTAAGACGTACTTGCCCTTTTCGGCATCGTAAAACTCGGTAGAAGCCGGATCCATTGCAAACATAATGTCTTTGCCGGGCTTGTAACCAGCGTTCTCGCAGGCCTGCATAAGGTATTGAAGCGGTTCTTCATTGGTAGTGAAGTTTGGCGCGAAGCCGCCTTCATCACCAACGCCACCACCCAAGCCGGCATCATGCAAGACCTTTTTCAGTGTGTGATAGATTTCGGCGCACCAGCGCAGGGCTTCGGAAAAACTTGGAGCACCTACGGGCATGATCATGAACTCTTGGAAGTCCACATTGTTGTCGGCATGTACGCCACCGTTTAGGATGTTCATCATGGGGGTAGGCAGAGTGTGCGCATTTACCCCACCAATGTATTTATACAGAGGCAGCCCAGCTGACGCAGCCGATGCCTTTGCACAGGCCAGCGAAACTCCCAAAATAGCATTTGCACCCAAGGCGGCCTTATTGGCTGTGCCATCAATCTCGCACATGAACTCGTCAATAGTCCGTTGATCGCTTGAATCGATGCCAATCAGGGCATCTGCAATTTCTTCGTTCACGTGAACAACGGCATCAAGAGTGCCCTTGCCCAGGTAGCGATCTTTGTCGTAATCACGCAGCTCA
Source organism: uncultured Eggerthellaceae bacterium (assembly GCA_964432045.1). Classification (GTDB taxonomy): domain Bacteria; phylum Actinomycetota; class Coriobacteriia; order Coriobacteriales; family Eggerthellaceae; genus Aphodovivens. Next base: position 3,902 of record CAYSMG010000081.1, on the reverse strand, counting down.
ACTGCTTCAAAGGCGCCAGTTGATGCGCCCGAAGGAACTGCGGCGCGCCCAAAGGCATGGTCGCTCAGTGTAACTTCTACCTCTACCGTAGGATTGCCACGCGAATCGAGAATTTCGCGCCCGCACACACCAATGATGATGCTCATGAAGCCTCCCTTGAAAGCTCTTTGTTTTGTGTTTCATCCTTGCTTGAAACACCCTG
>CAYSMG010000081.1:0-3600 GCA_964432045.1 uncultured Eggerthellaceae bacterium | reverse complement strand
CGTAGCAGCGTGCATCCATGGCACAGGCAAGGGCTTCTGCCCGCCGAAACATACCCACAAACAAAGGCAGCAAAACAACGGCCCAAGCTTTCAGGCGCGCAAACAGACCACCTTGGGAAAACTGCGCCCCGCGTGACCATTGGGCATCGTGTATCTGTCCCAGCTCTTCTGCTACAAGGGGAATAAAACGCAGGGCAATGGAAAGCACCGAGGCTATATCATCAACCGGCAGTTTGAAGCTGCGCAAGGGCCGCAAAAAGCTAGAAAAAGCCTGGGTAAGTTGGGTGGAGGTAGTGGTAAAACTTATAAGTAAGCTGGCAGTAACTAATAAAATGATGCGCAGCGCATAAAAGCAACCGCGCGCAAAACCCGCAGGCACAAAGCCGAAGGAGCCTATGAGTGCGATGGGAGGCGCTTCGGCAAAAAGTCCTGTTGAGACTGCACCAAGTCCTGTGAGGCTTGCCGTAGTTGCTTCTTCTATGTTAAAAGAGAAGGCGTTAGCCACCAAAGCAATAAGCGCGATGAACATAAGAGGGGCGGAAAGCAAAAAAACTCGACGTGGCGCTACCTTCGATATGCACAAGAGTGCAAGAAAGATCAAAAGACATATTACTAGTGCCCACCAGGTTTCAACGAGAAATAAACTGACCACATAGACCGCAAGCAGGATGAGTTTCACCCGTGCATCGCAGGTGTGAACAGGTGAATTACCGGGAATGTAGGTACTTATTGGAATTTGCATACAAAGAGTATGCCATAAGGAAAGTTACAAACGAATTAGCACGATGGAAACACAGCGATAACGCTCAAGAAACTCTCTGCTCGTATTTTTAGTAGTGCCGACCAATGAAAGGGGTTTGTATGACCAGACTGGAAGATCGCTACGGCACCATGGTATTTAGCGATACGGTGATGCGCGAGTACCTGCCAAGCGATGTCTACAAAAAGCTCTCTGCAACAAGAAGCGAAGGAAAGCCACTGGACTTAGATGTGGCAAATGCCGTGGCGCATGCCATGAAGGAGTGGGCTATTTCAAAGGGTGCCACTCACTTTGCCCATTGGTTTCAGCCGCTTTCGGGTATTACCTCCGAAAAACACGATAGCTTCCTTGAGCCAGCAGGAGATGGAAAAGCCATTGCAAAGTTTTCTGGCAAGGAGCTTATCCAGGGTGAACCCGATGCCTCAAGTTTCCCCAATGGAGGCCTGCGTGCTACCTTCGAGGCCCGTGGCTATTCAGCTTGGGATCCTACCAGCTCTGCCTTTATTAAAGATGAGGTGCTATGCATTCCTACTGCATTCTGCAGCTACAACGGTGAGGCGCTGGACAAAAAGACACCGCTTCTGCGTTCAATGGCAGCCATCAATGAGCAGGCCCGTCGCGTTTTGGCTCTCTTCGGTAAAGAGGTTAAACAGGTAGTACCCTCAGTGGGTAACGAGCAGGAGTACTTCCTTATTTCAGAAAAGGACTATGCAAAGCGTCCCGACCTGATTATTACTGGACGTACCTTGTTTGGCGAGGCTCCCTGCAAGGGCCAGGAGCTTGAAGAGCATTATTTCGGTGCCATTCGCCCCACGGTAAACGAGTTCATGAAGGAACTTGATGATGTACTGTGGTCAATGGGCATTGCCGCAAAGACGAAGCACAACGAAGTGGCTCCTGCTCAGCATGAGCTGGCTCCGGTCTTTACCAACGCCAACCGCGCTGTTGATGAAAACCTGGTCATGATGGAAGAGATGCGTCTTTTGGCCAGTCACTATGGTTTGGTCTGCCTGCAGCATGAAAAGCCCTTCGAAGGCATTAATGGCAGTGGTAAGCACAACAACTGGTCACTTGTGGCCGATGGCAGCAATCTTTTAGACCCCGGTGATACTCCCGAGGAAAACCTGCAATTCCTGGTGTTTTTGACCTGCATTATTGAGGCAGTGGACGAGTATCAGGATCTGCTGCGTATGAGCGCAGCATCCTGCAGCAACGATCATCGTCTTGGTGCAAATGAGGCTCCGCCGGCCATTGTGTCGATCTTTTTGGGCGACCAGCTTTCTGGCATTGTCGATGCGATAGTAAAGGGCGAGGCAGCAACCCATGCTGAGCGCAGCTCGCTTGATCTTGGTGCTGCAGTGCTTCCTGAACTTAATCAAGACGTGACGGACCGTAACCGCACGAGCCCCTTTGCCTTTACGGGTAACAAGTTTGAATTCCGTATGCCGGGTTCTTCCTCTAATGTGTCCGACTCCAACATGATTTTGGATACCGCAGTAGCCAAGAGCCTGAAAGACTTTGCCGATGCTATGGAAGGTGTACCGGCCGAGTCCTTCAATACCGAGGTAATGGCGTATCTGAAAAAGACTCTTACTGAGCACAAGCGCATCCTGTTCTCGGGCGATGGCTATTCCGATGAATGGCCTATTGAAGCCGAGCGCCGTGGCCTTTCGAACCACAAGACCACCGCAGATGCCCTTCCTTGCTTTGTTGAGCCGAAGAGCATTGCGCTCTTTGAAGAGATGAGTGTACTGAGCGAGACCGAGGTACGCAGTCGTCACGAGGTTAAGCTTGATAAGTACAACAAGCTGCTCAATATTGAGGCAACAACCATGCTGCGTATGGCACGCCGCATCTATCTGCCTACCATTAGCGCATATGCGACCAAGATCGCCAAGGGCATTGCAACGGTACACGGTGTCACTCCTGATGCATCCATGCCCAGCGAGCAACGCTTGCTTGACACTCTTCTTGCGGGTGTTACTGCCATTAATGAGGCGGCTGATGCTCTTGAGAAGATTCATAGTGAGGTCGACGCAATTGAGAATGAAGAGCAAAAGTCACTGCGCTATGCTCACGAGGTAATTCCTGTCATGGACAAGCTGCGCGAGGCTGTTGATGCTATGGAAGATATCGTGGCACACGACTACTGGCCAGTGCCTACTTACGACGATATCTTGTTCTACGTTTAGCGTTCCACCGTTCCGCTTCTCGGTGGAACGACGCCGTCGTTTCCGGCTGACAACGACGGCAGGTACGGTGAGGGCCGCAAGTGTTTTGCTTGCGGCTTTCTTTTTGGTGTGCCGATTGAGATATTAAAGATTGTGCAGATGGAGCCCTACTGCGTTTTTACGCAGGGATAATGCTTAGCCACTTGCATGGTCTACTGAAGCAAAGTTGGGTAGTGCTACAGTTCAAATGTTGCAGTTACAATCTGTTCTGCCGAATTAGAATCATATACTTCAAGTGCGATAGGATTTTCGGTATCTTATTACCTCTTTTCTTTCTTTTACGATTTTGATGGTGCGGCCAAACATCATCGACGCTTATACAGTTTAGATAATTTACATTTGCAGGCAATATATGCGTCTATGGATGATCGAGTTCTCCGCTAGGCCATTATTGATATGAGGCATAGAGTCTCTGAGGCAGGATGAAATAGCCACAGCATTATCTATCGTATTATGGTTAATACCGAAATCGGTTTCCGCCAAAATATGGCTAATACCGATGTCGGTTTCTGCCATAATATGGTTAATACCGAAATTAAGGGAAAGAGGCAGGGATGAAACGCAAGGCCACAGAAAAGCTTATCGCGTGGAAAGATTCTGCGAATCGAA
>CAYSMG010000080.1:0-5373 GCA_964432045.1 uncultured Eggerthellaceae bacterium | reverse complement strand
ATGGAAGGCTCGGTAGACGATCAGCGCGAGATGTACGCCGCACACCGTACCTCGCGTGACTATATATGGAACTCACTGGGTACCGGTCTTTGGGGCATGGTCTTTCCCGTACTTACCATTGTGTGCACACAGCTGGTGGGGACCGAGCAAGCGGGCATGTTTTCCATGGCCTTCGTTACCGCACTGCTTTTGATGTTTGTGGGCAACTACGGGGTGCGAACCTATCAGCTTTCCGATTTAGAGGAAGAGCATTCCTTTTCTGACTATCAACTTAATCGCATTCTTACCTGCATTGCGATGATGCTCGTGGGTTACGCCTACTGCGTTTTCCGTGGCTATGACAACTACATGTTTCTAATATGTATGGGTGTCTACTTCTACAAGATGATAGATGCTTTAGCCGATGTCTACGAGGGTCGCCTTCAGCAGGTGGACAAGCTGTATCTAGCAGGAATTTCTCAGGCTTTTCGCTCGGCAGCGGCCTTGGTGGTCTTTTCGCTTTTCTTGTTACTGACGCACAATCTTGCTGTCGCAAGTATTGCTATGGCAACAGCGGCGGCTCTTTCTTTTTTGGTGCTCACTCTGCCTTTGGCTTTCTTGGAAACACCGAAGTCGCGCAAGCTGCGCCTTTCCAGCGTGGGTGATCTGTTCAAGCAGTGCTTCCCACTCTTTATTGCGCTTTTTATGTACAACCTGATTGACAATATGCCCAAGTTTATCATGGAGGGCACCTTATCTTATGACAACCAACTCTACTTCAATGCCTTGTACTTCCCGGCGCATGGCTTGCTTTTAACAGTGCAGGTGATTTACAAACCGCAGCTGGTGCGTATTGCTAATGTATGGGCTCAGGCCAAGCGCAAGCGCTTTGATCTCATTATCATTGCCATGCTGGCGCTGATACTTGGTCTTACCGTAGCGCTGATGTTTATCATGAGTGCAGTGGGCATTTGGGTGCTGGGTATTTTGTACGGGGTTGATTTTAGCGACTACTGGGGTCTAAGCCTTATTATGGTGGCAGCGGGTGGCGTGACGGCTGCTATTGACTTTTTGTACCAGGTGGTAACGGTGCTTCGCCGTCAGGGTTCGGTTATGAAGCTCTATCTTATTACCTTTGGTTTTTCGCTCTTTATTCCCTTGTTGCTGGTGGGCTTTACCGGTCTTCCGGGTGCGGTGTTAAGTTACCTCATTGTGATGAGTATCTTGTTGGTTCTGCTGGTGTGGGAATACCTGCGTATCCGCATGGAAATGTCGCGCCAGCTGGCAAAAAACCAAGCTGCTCTTCTTGATGAAGACAGTCCGGCACAGGCGCATTTGCGTCCTAGTGAGGTACGTGCTCAGCGCAAACACCGTGAAGAGGTAATGAGACGGCGCACGGGCAAGCACTCGAGGTAGCCTACTGAAAAACACAGAAGAGCCTCGCCGAAACCCCTGCTTTATGGCTGCCTTATGGCGCGACAAGCCGATTCAGCAAGGAATTAACCCTGCTCTGTTTGGAATTGCCAATTTTGAAGAGCCATCAACTTTGGTCATCAAATTTGCTGCTTAGATGAAAAACACGATGCTGTCGATGATAAACAGGGGAATCAAAATACATAAGGACCAGCCTATGTAGCCAAAGAAACTGGGCATTTTTACTCCCTTGCTTTCAGCGATACTTTTCACCATGAAGTTAGGCGCATTGCCGATATAGGTATTGGCACCCATAAACACGGCGCCAGCTGAAATTGCCAGTAAGTTTGCCGCTCCAATGGTGCCCACGGTGGTAAGCACACCAGAAGTTTCGCCCAAGGTGCCAGCAGCGGTTAAAAACACCACGTAGGTAGGGGAGTTATCCAAGAAGCTCGACAAAATGCCGGTTGACCAGAAAAACTCCAGCGGCGTGTCAATGCCTAGGTCGCCTCCATGGGCACGCAGAAGTGCCAGCGCTGGAATCATAGTGATGAAAATCCCGATAAACAAACGTGCTACCTCTGCTATGGCATCGTAGTTGAAATCATTTGCCTTACGCGTTTTTTTGCGGGTGGTTTTAAGCGAGAGTGCTGCCGCTAAAAGAATAAGAGCAATCTGTATGAAGTATTGAATGCCCAGGTATACCTCGCTTGCGGGAATAGTGAAGCCTATTACCTGCCCGCTTGCATCTTGGAAGATTTCCATATTGGGAATAGACCCGTTCAGAATAACTGCCACGATGATTAGCGCCAAAAAGATGAAATTGTGCGCACCCTCTATGCGGATAGCCTGCTTGCCTTCCTTGGCGAAAAGAGTGTCTGGGCTTCTGCCCTCGGCAATTTCTTTGCGATACAACACCGTATCCATAATGAAAAAGACCAGCAGCAGTATGACTGCATTAAGGAGCAGGATAGGCAAAATATGCTCGAGGGTCCAAAAGAAGGGGACGCCGCGCAGATAACCTAAGAACAAGGGCGGGTCGCCAAGAGGTGTCAGGCAGCCACCAATATTTGCTACCAAAAAGATAAAAAAGACCACCGCATGCGCCTTGCGTTTGCGCCAGGCATTTGCCCGAATCATGGGGCGGATAAGCAGCATAGCGGCACCGGTTGTGCCCACCCAGCTGGCTAATATCGTTCCAATTAAAAGCAGCAGGGCGTTTACTTTAGGGGTTCCGGCAATAGTGCCTTTAATAGCAATGCCGCCAGCAACAACGAAGAGGCCGAACAGAAGCACGATGAAGGGGATGTAATCCACCACGATAGATTCCAGTAACTGTTCGTAGGTGGTGTGGATACCAAAGGCCACCGTGAAGGGAATAAGAAACAAAAGCGACCAAAATGCTGCCACATGAAGCTGATGGCTTTCCCACCATTCGCCTTTTACCAGTGGAAATATAGCAATGGACAAGAGCATGCCCACAAAGGGGATAATGCTCCAAAAAGGGAGGAGCTCTCCTATTTCCATAAACACGTCCCTTTCTTATTAAAGGCTAAAGACAATCTAATCATCCTAAGATTTTTGTAGGCAAGTATACTGCTTTAGCTGTGTCACTGAAGGCTATTGTAAGTCGAAAAGTAAGCGCGGTTCAAACCGGAAGCACTTTAGAATAATTTCGGTCTTATTTGGAATTGTTTTGGCCTTGCATTCATGGACGCACCGCCCGGGGTTCGAGGTGCCCTTTTGTGGTCCGCTGTTTACGACCTGCTGTTTTGCGGGGCCGTTTTCAGGGGCTGTTTTACCTGCCTTCGCCCTTTTGCTTGGCTATGAATTCCCTTACAATTGAGCAGTTCGCGCTTGGTTTATGCTTGTGTGTACAGCCTCAAAGTAGAGTTTGTCTGTTTGCGTGGACATACAAAGCATCAAACTTAAAAAGCTGTATAGTAGCTGACATCTTTTGCAGTGCTCAGCAGAACCCTATATTAGAGGAAGTTGCGTTATGAAAGCCTACAACCCGCATGAGATAGAACCCCGCTGGCAAAAGGTGTGGGAGCAAACTGGCCAAAACAAGGTGGAAGAGGACCCTTCAAAGCCTAAGAAATATATTTTGGAAATGTTTCCCTATCCTTCGGGTGATCTCCATATGGGGCATGTAAGCAACTATACCTATGGTGATGTCATTGCCCGTTATTCACGTATGCGCGGCTTCAATGTTTTGCATCCCATGGGCTGGGATGCCTTTGGTCTTCCGGCTGAAAATGCGGCTATCAAACGCAAGAGTCATCCGGCAAAGTGGACCTATGCGAATATCGAAACCCAAAAAACCAGCTTTAAGCGGATGGGCTTTTCCTATGACTGGGATCGTACTGTGGTGGCTTGTGACCCAGAATACTATCGCTGGGGTCAGTGGATCTTTTTGCAGTTTTGGAAGCGTGGCTTGGTAGAGCGCCGCAATAGCCCCGTGAATTGGTGTCCTAGTTGTGCCACTGTGCTCGCAAACGAGCAGGTTATTGAAGGTTGCTGTTGGCGCTGCGATTCCGAGGTAGAAAAGCGCGATCTCGTTCAGTGGTACTTCAAGATTACCGACTATGCTCAGGAGCTGCTCGACGACCTTGACCAGCTTGAGGGTTGGCCCGAGCGAGTAAAGCAACAACAGGTAAATTGGATTGGCCGCTCAGAAGGTGCCGAGGTTGATTTTTCGCTGGTGCCGATAGAGGGCAAAACTGACAAGGAAAGCAGCATTACCGTATTTACTACGCGTGCCGATACGCTTTTTGGGTGCAGCTTCTTCGTTTTGGCTCCGGAGTATCCGGGTCTGCGTGACTTGGTGTGTGACACCCCCTATGAGCAAGAAGTGATGGAATTTGCCGAGGCTGCCAAAAAGCTCAGCGCAGTAGAGCGCGCTCAGGGCGATCGCGAAAAGCACGGGCTCTTTACCGGTCGTTATATGACCAACCCCATCAACGGTGAAGCGGTTCCTGTGTGGGTGGCTGACTACGTCGTGGCCGACTACGGTACCGGTGCAGTCATGGCTGTGCCCTGCGGTGACCAACGTGACTTCGAGTTTGCCCGCAAGTATGACCTTCCTATAATTCCCATTATTTTGAGCGAGGATGACCCACTGTATCCCCAGCTTAAAGATGAGCAGGGCCGGGTGGTGACGAAGGTCGATTGGGAGAGCGCCTATGCGGCCGAGGGCATTTTGGTGCAGTCGGGACCTTATACCGGCATGGTGGGCGGAAAGCATTCCCCGGCTGAAGAAGCGGTGGTTGCCGCGCTGGAAGAGGCAGGAACTGGTCGGCGTAAGGTAGAGTTCCGTCTGCGTGACTGGCTTATCAGTCGCCAGCGTTACTGGGGCAACCCCATTCCAGCTATCCATTGCGAACACTGCGGGGTCGTGCCGGTACCAGAAGAGGATTTGCCGGTCTTGCTGCCAGAAGATATTGACCTTGCCGCTGGGGAAACTCTGGCGACGCACGAGGGTTTTGCCCAGTGTGTCTGCCCGGTCTGCGGAAAAGCGGCGCGTCGTGAGACCGATACCATGGACACCTTCACCTGTTCTAGCTGGTATTACATGCGCTATACCGATCCGCATAATACCGAAGCCCCCTTTAGTCCTGAAAAAGCAAACCGCTGGCTTCCTGTGGATCAGTACATAGGCGGTATTGAGCACGCTATTCTGCACCTGCTGTATAGCCGCTTTTTTACGAAAGTTCTGCGCGATGAAGGCCTGCTTGATTTTGACGAGCCCTTCACCAATCTCTTGTGTCAGGGCATGGTCTTAGATGCTCATGGCGATGTAATGAGCAAGTCCAAGGGCAATGTGGTATCACCCGAAGAAATGATAGCCAACTACGGGGCCGATGCGGTGCGCGTTACGATGCTGTTCATGGGCCCACCCGATAAAGAGAAGCTGTGGAACGAAGACGGCCTTGCTGGCATTTACAAGTTCTTGAATCGCGCGTGGCGACAGGTATGCGA
>CAYSMG010000079.1:2140-5475 GCA_964432045.1 uncultured Eggerthellaceae bacterium | reverse complement strand
TTTATAAAGAAATTGTTTTTGCCGAACGCTGCTGCCTGAATATACTCAATGCAATCGCCAACAACAATACAACCCCTTTCACCACCATCTGAGGATACTCATTAAGGTTAAGCATAGTCATTCCGTTATTCAAAAAACCGATAGCCATAACGCCAATCATTGCTCCAAGTATCTTGCCTTCTCCTCCCAAGATACTCACCCCTCCAAGGACAAGCCCACAGATAACATCAAACTCGAAATCGGTTCCCGTTGTGGGCTGACCCGAATTCACTCTTGACAGCCATATTATCGACGCGATGCCTGTGAAAAAGCCCGACATGACGTAGGCAGACATTCTCACAAGTCTTGTATCAACTCCGGATAATTTCGTGGCTTCTTCATTACCCCCGATATAGTAAAAATATCGTCCGAAATATGTGCGTGATAAAAAAATACTTGCTACAATGGCTGCAACTACCATAATGATTACCGGTATGGGTATTCCGAGAAAATATCCCTGCCCCAGAACTTTAAATCTTTCATCCAACCCGTAAATCGGCTGACTGTTGGTTATTATGTAACTCAACCCCTTTAGAACGTACTGCATACATAACGTTGTGATAAAAGGTATAAGTTTACAGTAGGAAATCAAGAACCCATTTATTGTTCCCAAAACCGTTGCAATAATAACCCCAAGCACGCTCACAACGACCATATCCATCTGCGCGTTCACCATCATCATTGCGCATATAATGTTTATAAAGGTTACTATTGCGCCTATCGACAAGTCAATACCACCTGTCAGAAGAACGGTTATCGTTCCGCAAGCGGCTATGCCTATCATAGACACCTGTCTAAGAACGTTAAGAACATTATTGACCGTCATAAAATTGGGTGCCAAGACTGAAAACAATATTAACACAGCTGCTAAAAAGATAACAATAGAAACCATACTAGAGTTTCCGGTCTTTTTTAAAATATATTGCAACGATTTCATCGCTCGATCCCTCCAGTCTCTCCAGAAGCAAGAGCCAGTATCATATCCTGATCAAAAGCCTCTTTTTCTAACTCGCCTGTAATCTCACCTTCACACATCACAACAATCCTATCAGATATCCCTATCAGTTCTTCCATTTCTGAGGAGATCATGACTATACATTTACCTTCTTTTGCAAGGGAACGGAGCAGTTTATATATTTCTTGCTTTGCCCCTACATCTATCCCCCTTGTGGGCTCGTCAAATATCAAGTAGTCACATTGAGAAACCAGCCACTTAGCCAGGACAACCTTCTGCTGGTTCCCACCGCTTAAATTTCTGGCAAGCTGTGTCATTGAGGGTGTTTTTATTGATAACATCTCCCTCTGTTTTTCAGCGGCTTCTTTTTCCTTCCTTCTGTTCACAAAGAGGCCCTTCGACATGTTCCGTATTGAAGGCAGTGAAATGTTTTGAATGAGGTCATAGTTGAGTAACAGACCCTGACCCTTTCTGTCTTCAGGTATCAAACCAATCTTATATGAAACAGCCTTTTTTGGATGGTTGATATTGACTTTTTTGCCTTCCAGATACAGCTCTCCGCTCTCGAGATTTGCCGCACCATATATCAACTGTGCCGTTTCGGTTCTCCCTGCCCCTACCAGTCCGCCTATTCCCAATATCTCGCCATGTCTTACAGAAAACGAGACATTCTTTACACCGTTTCCGCAGAAGCCTCTTACCTCAATTCCAACATCTCCTTTTTTGTAATGAGATTCTTGCGATTTTTCTGTAAGATCCCGTCCTACCATATAGTGTATGAGTTCAGCCTTGTTGGTCTTGTTCGTATCTAATGTGACTATATACTTTCCATCTCTCATTACAGAGATCCGATCCGCTATCCTAAATACTTCTTCAAGCCTGTGAGATATATATATTATTGTTACGCCGCTATCTCTGAGCCGCTCAATGACCCTGAACATCGTTTCTACTTCGTCTTCCGTGAGCATTGCCGACGGTTCATCCATAATAAGAAGTTTGGCGTTTTTCATGAGTGCGCGGGCTATCTCTATCATCTGCTGATAAGCAACGGTAAGGTTCCCTACTTTAGCCTCGGGGTCGATCTCTACTCCCAGCTGATTGAATATATCCCTGCTCCTTTCCCGCATGATCCTGTAACTTACTAACTTGTTTTTCTTGATCTGGTTCCCTAGAAAAACATTTTCCGCAACCGTAAGAGCAGGTATCATCATAAGCTCTTGATATATTACCGATATGCCGAGTTCCTTGGACAATCTGGTAGACATCTTGTCTACGGGTTTCCCATCAAACAAGATCGTGCCTGCATCAGGATTGACCGCACCAGCGATGACTTTTATAAGGGTGGATTTACCCGCACCGTTTTCCCCCATTAAAGCATGCACCTCTCCTCTTGTAAAGGATAAAGACATATCATCGATCGCAGTAACACCGGGATAACATTTTGTGATATTCTTTACTTCAAGTATATAGTCACTTCTATTACTCATACTATACTCCTGGAATGCTCCAAAACACCTCAAGCCGGCCATAAACCTTATGGCCGGCCCATGATATAACTAGTTTCCCGCTCCCCAAAGCCACACATTTCATTCAAGCATGAAATTTATGACCCTCTGTCGCTTGTCTCATATAACGTCATTTTGTGATGAATTTATAGATAATCATCTACGTTGGAAGCGTCAACGGCTATGGTGGGAGAATAGTAATGATCCTCATTGGTGCCTTCAACATACGCCACAAGCATCTTTACCATATCCGAGCCCTGCTCTTCAGGCCCGCCAAGGCTTGCCGTCATTTTAAGTGCGGAACCGGCCTTTATCTCCGCAAGCGCTTCATCGGTGCCATCAACACTAACTATGCAGAACAGATCCTCATCTATCCCCTGTGATCTTACGACCTCCAACGTTCCGAGCGCCATGGAATCTCCCCAGTTGAAAATTGCTTCGATTTCGGGATGAGCCGTCAGAACACTCTCCGTAGCCTCCATTGCGGTGGCGCTGTCTGTGGGGTTGGCAACGGCGACGATTTCATAATTGGGATGCGTTGCTTCGAGGCCTGCTATCTGCCCATCCGTGCGATCCGTTATTTCCGTCATCTCATCATACTGGTACTGTGCTACCTTGAGAACATAATCCTCGCCAAATGTCTCGTTCGCCCAATTTCCAAGGAATTCTCCGCAATAATAACCTGCCAGATAATTGTCGTTTGTATAATTCATATCGGCAATATCAATGGCTACTCCATCTCCGATAACACATATTCCGGCACTTTGCGCTTCCGCAACAACATCGGCTATCGCGGCTCCCTGACTCGATTGAATAATGATAAAATCGCAGCCGGA
>CAYSMG010000079.1:0-2040 GCA_964432045.1 uncultured Eggerthellaceae bacterium | reverse complement strand
GCTTTCACTCGACGTCTCTACCGCCTCTTCCGTTGAAGAAGCATCCTCCGTTGTGTCTCCCGAGCTTCCGCTGCAAGCTGTCATAAGCATTGCAATCAACAACATAATAGCAACAATTACATAATTTTTCTTTCTCATTTTATCCTCCTCGTTGATCCTTGAATTCGCATATTTCTTTAACTAACTATTATATAACCTACAGTATACAGGCTTTCTAGAATGTTAAAAAAACGTTTGCGCAAACGATTAACTACTGTCTTTAAATTATATGCTTTTGCAGCTCTTCGTCAATTAGTATATATATTAGAATTAGCGGAAGAAATATTATCTATTTTAAACAAGAAATTCTTTGTCCTCATTATATTGTCCCCTGTTTTATTGACTTCAATTGGCGAGAATGTTAGTATTTAATCGTTTACATACTTGTTTCATGTTCCTGTTTCTTTAAAGAGGGAGTTATTATGGCAAAGGTCAATATGCAGGATGTCGCAAAACATGCAGGCGTATCTGTAGCTACGGTCAGTCACGTTATAAACAACACGCGATTCGTAAAAGACAACACAAAAGATAAAGTGCTTAGAAGTATAGAGGAACTGCATTACAGACCTGATGCGACTGCCCGCAGTTTTAAGACAGGGAAAAAAAATCTTATCGCATTTGTAGTGCCGGATATATCAAATGATTTTTTCTCTTCCCTTATAGAAAAAATAGAGGATGTATTGTCTAGTCACAATCTCAACCTATTGATAGTCAACACAAAAGAAACGGAACAGCGTGAGCTCGAAAACCTCAAATTATTGTCCGGCGGCTTGGTGGACGGGATCATATTGGCGTCAACCTTACCGGAATACAAACCTATAGCGTCGCTTATACCATCTAACCTGCCGCTTATTATGCTTGACAGGTATCCTCACGAGTGTTTCAAAGACACAGTTACAGTATCAAGCTCTCATGCAATTGCCTCGGCGGTCGGGTTCCTGGTTGAAAAAGGACATAAAAAAATAGGTTACCTTACAGGTCTTCCCCGAATATCAACCACCGCAGAAAGGCTCTCAGCGTATGAAGAGACCATGGACAAGTATGGTCTTTATTCTGATAACCTTATACGAATGGGGAACTCCATGCCAACCGGTGTGGCCGAAAATCTGGACTCGCTTTTGAAAGAAGGTTGTACGGCGCTTATCATTTCAAATAATGTCATGGCCTTAGAGGCTATGACCTTCCTGTATGTAAAAAGTCCGAGCACACAACCTGAAATTGAACTTGTGGGATACAAAGACAGTGAACAGCCGCAATACGGCCTGCACCACATGCACCTGATAAAGCAACCGGTTGCTGATCTCGGAAGATGTGCGGGCGAACTTTTGCTTGAAAGAATCAAGCATCCCGATATGCCAATACAACGGATTATCCTTAACGCCGAGTTTGTACCAAAAGATGGATGATTTTAAATCCACGTCCTCCGTATGTCAAAAAACGGTCACAAAACAAAGCAAAAAAACCGATTGTTTTTTTTCGAGTTTTTCATTACAATTGTTCGTAAGCTAAAAAGCGCGTGGATAGTGTTTACGGCGTGTGATGTTACTATTGATTATGCGGTTACGCAGTACTATAGAAAGGTGAGTTGTATTATGGCAAAGAAACTTAAAATCGGGTTGCTCGGCGCGGGAAGAATCGGAAAACTTCATGGCGCCAATATCCAGAACTTTATCCCGGACGCAGAAATTGAGATCGTTGCTGATCCCTTCATGAACGAAGCGATGGAGGAATGGGCGAAGAGTCTTAACATCCCTAAGACCTCCGCCGATTCGGATGATGTTTTCAGCGATCCTGATGTAGATGCGGTATTTATCTGCTCTTCCACCAATACTCACGCTGATTTCATTATAAAGGCCGCACAGGCCGGAAAACATATTTTCTGTGAGAAACCCATCCACACCGATATCGCGAAAATAAACGAAGCCATCGATGCCGTCAAGAAGGCAGGCGTTAAGCTTCAGGTAGGATTTGTCCGCCGTTTCGACAAGCACCACAAAGCCG
>CAYSMG010000078.1:0-5488 GCA_964432045.1 uncultured Eggerthellaceae bacterium | reverse complement strand
TTGTCGATTTTTTATGCTAAAATTTGTCCCTTACAACTCAAACCATGATAGAAAAATACCTGATTCCTTACATTTCTCCGAGATTTGCTTCTGATTATAGACTGTATTATATATTCAATTTATAGGTAATCCTTTATGAGTTTTTCAGTTGCGGCCCATAACCACTCCTTGTCCTCTTTTCGGTTAGTGTACATTTTGGGGATTTCCTTCTCTTTTCGGCCTATGAACATTTTGCCTCCGCTTTCGGAGCACATGGCATTCACGGCCGGTAGCGCTCCTCTTTCCGGACTGTGACAGAATGGCCTGAAAAACAAGTCGGTAAGCGGGTCAAACCAGCGTTCAAGCCGTATCATCTTGGTGTTTACTATGCCAGGGTCCGCGACGTTTACCTTTACTCCGCATTTTTCCCCAAGGGCTATGGAAAACAGCGTGAGGGCGAATTTCGTCGCAGAATATGTCTTTAATTGCCCGAACAGCTTTGCGTCCTTGTTGAAGAAATCGTGGTCGAAACGGGCCACCTTGCCAGATAGAGAAATCATGTTCACTACCCTTGCTCCCTTGCCGAGTAGGGGCAACAGCTTGCGTGAAAGCAGGTAGGGAGCGAGATAATTTACGGCAAGTGTAAGTTCGTAGCCGTCCTCGCTGAGGCTGTAATGCCTCGGCAGCACGCCTGCATTGTTGAACAGAACGTCAATGGGTGCGTATTTCTCTAAACGCTCGGCGAGATTCACGATAGAACTAAGCGAATCCAGGCTTACCTGCTCTATTATGAGTTGTGCGTCTGGTTGCTTACGCAGTATTTCCTCGCGCACTTTTGCGGTCTTAGCTAAATCCCTACAAGCCATGATTACTCGATAGCCGCGTGCAGCCATTTCAGCCGTGGCCGCACTCCCTATTCCGCCGCTCGCGCCGGTGATTACCGCAGTCTTCATTTCTTCCATTGCTTTTCGGCTTTTTCAACTTCCTTCTGTAACTTCTTCGGCAGGTTTTCCACACAGCTATGGCAGCGCATTTCGAGCGTATACATGCGCCCTATGCAGTAGTTCGAATGCCCACAGGCACTGCAGTTCAGTTCTCCGCTGTGCAGTTTATTCACGAAATCCGTGTCGTGCACAAGAGCCCTTGCGACCTGCAGCCCGGTGAATCCGGCCTCTAAAACTTCCTCCATTTTTTCGCGAGAAACAAGTCCGCCGACATATATCAGCGGCAACTTGAGGGCAGCGCGAAACTGCTTGGCCTCCTCGAGGAAATAGCCCTCGGAGTAGGGGACTGTAGGTATCATCATCCGTCCAAACAGCGCGAGTGCGGCTTTCAGCCACCAGAACTGCTTCATCGGCATATAGTGACGCAGGGTCTTCATGGGCATGGCTCCGCGCATCACTTCCATCGGCGCCTTGCTGACGAAGCCCGCGCTGAGCACTAATGCATGAGCGCCCAGCCTTTCGAGCTCCTTGCACACCTCTATGCACTCCGGAGTCTGCATTCCGCTCTTGAATCCGTCGTGCATATTCACTTTCACTATCACTCCCATGTCGTCCCCCGCAGCTTCCATGACCTTTTCCATTACCATTCGCATGAAGCGCATACGGTTCTCGAGACTCCCTCCGAACTCGTCCTTGCGGTGGTTCGTGTAGGGCGACAGGAACTGGCTGATTAGGTACCCGTGTCCTGCATGTATTTCCACGCAGTCGAAGCCGGCCTTTCTGGCGAGGTGTACCGCCTTGCCGAAGTCCTCCACTATTTCCAGAATCTCGTCTTTGGTAAGTCCGTGGACAAAGGTAGGGGAGTACAAGTTGAAGCCACTGGAAGGGCCTACAGGCATGCGTCCACAGGTCGATTTGTGGGTCATATTCCCGCAGTGCCCGAGTTGGATCGACGCTTTGGCTCCCTCGGCGTGTATTGCATCGGTGATGCGTTTCAAATCAGGCACGATTTCTTCGCGCATCCACAGCTGGGCATCGAAGGACAGCCCCGAGCGCGACACGGAAGCGTAGGCAAGTGTAGTCATCCCCACGCCGCCGCGCGACACTGCTACGTGGTAATCATACAAGTCCTGGGATGGACTATTGTTGTAGGCCATATTCTCGAAAGCGGCCGAACGGATGACCCGGTTCCTGAGCGTCACGGGCCCTATCTTGCAAGGTGTAAATATCGGTGAGTCTATCATGTTTTTCTTCCCACTAATTTCCATGCAAATCTATATGTTTTTGCGTAAAGGCGCATAAATGTCATCTTTCACTATATTTACCTACAACAAAGACTCTCTGTCAATGTAAGCGGCTTCTAGTTACATATTATCCTATTACTTAGAGTTTTGATCTATTGATCTCATAATGCTGCTTTTTCTCGCTACTTGACTAAATTTTTGCCAACTTCTTCGCCAATGTTCAGAAATTTTACCAATTCATTTTCTCAAAAGCTTTTTTCATTATATTTGTTACTGTTAAAAATAATGGAAGATGACGGCAATCGTTGGGGTATTAAACAGAAAAGCTGTTGCAATCGCGGCAGATAGCGCTGTAACTATGGGCAATACTCATAAGGTGATTAATAGCGCAAATAAGATATTTACGCTCTCTAAATATCACCCTGTAGCTGTAATGACATATAATAATGCTGATTTTATGGGAGTGCCGTGGGATATTGTTATAAAGGAATATCGTAAACATTTGAAAGACAAAAGTTATCCTTATTTGAAGGATTATGTTGAGGATTTCATAAAATACTTGCATAAACGAAACTTCTTTTGTGATGGAAAAACTCAACAAAAGTATACGATTCACTTATTGGATTTATTCCTAAAAATTTGTCGTGACGAAATATTGAAAGAAAAAAATATTAGCATAGATAGACTTACCAAAGATTTACTGGAAGAGAAATTGAAAAATTGTTTGGAAAGCAATCAAAAATCAGACAAATGTCCTGAATTTGTGTCATACTCTTTTGACGATTTTAAGAGTTATGCCTCTTCATCCATAAAAGATTATGCTAATATAAATAGAATTGGAGTTGATAACACAGAACTTCTAATGGAGGCTTTTTTCTATTATATGACGTCCAAACTTCCCCAACCATTTTATACCGGTTTGGTGTTTGTCGGTTATGGTGAAGCTGAAATATATCCATCTTTATATCCAATTAACGTTTCTTTGGGTATAGACAAAAGATTAAGATATTATTATGATAAATGTACACAAATTAAGGAGCACGGAATACAAGCAGCAATAACTCCATTTGCTCAGATAGATGTTACGCAAACCATAATACGAGGTATAAATCCTAGTTTCCTAGACATTATTCATAAGGTAATTTATAATTACATAACAGATTTTTCTGATGCTATTACAAAAATACTTGATTCTAATCCATCTACGACTTTTATGTCTACAGAAGTTAGAAAGTTGGATTTGAAAGCTATAGTTAAAAATATGGCAGATCAAATAAATGGAGAAATGTATAAAGCATACACTAATCCATTGTTAAATACAGTGAAGTCTCTAGATAAAGAGGACATGGCTAATATGGCAGAAAGTTTTATATCTCTCACATCTCTTGTACGAAGAATGCAACCTGGGGAAGAAACTGTTGGTGGTCCGGTAGATGTAGCTGTTATAACTAAAGGTGATGGCTTTGTCTGGATAAAGCGCAAGCATTATTTTGACCCAAAGTTGAATTCAGCATTTTTTAGCAATTATTTTAACTAAGAAAGAGTTTAATTATGTCTAGCACAATGATTAGTAGTTCGAGCTCGCAATCCAATTTGGAAGGAACTCTGTTGACCAAAGAGCAGGTTGATGAGATTTCCACTCGTATATCAAATAAGGTATTAGATACTGTTTTAGAGCAATTAGAAAAAGCAATATCTACAGCCTCATCAGGTACAGTAAGAGAAGGTGAAGGAAAATAAATCCATAAGTAGTGAGATTCCATATCATGATTGACGGCGGATCTACTGATTAGATGTTGATTTATCACCTTATGCACGTTATGTAAGAAAACGAGATCATCCTTAATGACGGAGGTGTTGATTCTACTCATAATCTTATAGTAACAAGGATCGAATTAGTACCTTCACTATTACCTACAGTGATAGGTTTTATTATAATGAGGTGTATCAACATTATTTATGTCTATGTGACTTTTTTCTATTTAAGTAAAAGACAGTAAGAGTTGAGACTTTACTTACAATTTTCAATTTATCGACAACTTTATTGTTGATTGTCTGCGCATCTTATTTTAATCTCAAGAGCCACTTATACTTCTAAGTATCAAATGAATACAAGTCCAACTAAACATGTAATACTCTTCGTTGCGTATATTCTACTTTTGTCTTTAGTATCATGTGTTGCAAACATAGAGGCCGCATCAGCTAATTCTATATCTGCAATTTTAGCAGTATTTGGTGAGTATATTCTAGCAGGATTTTCTATAATTCTTCTTTTTCTCTTACATTCTATGAGAATTATAGGTGTTGTTCTTTCAGTGATATCGATATATATGCTATATAATGATATTAAGATTGGACAATTGGACATTACCCTATTATTGCTTATAGGCCTGCTATTACTTCTCATTTCCTTTTTGTTGCCAGTTAGATATCATGAACCCAAGGTTATGATTGCTAAAAACATCGCAAAACTTAGAAGTAATGAGTTATGGAACGACTCTCATAGATATGTGATATTTGAAATATTAATAGGACTAGTAATTGGAATCATTCTTATGATAATAGAACATAATATAGATTTTACCTTTATTAAGTAAATAGTATGTATAAACCAATCAGATAGTTAATATTACTAAGGTACACCACAACTCACACATTGTTATTACTTATTCGAGCTAGGACATAGACTTTTTTCTCTGAAGGCTCTCAATGCAATATTTCCATATAAGTGCAATAATGTTTAGTTTTGCCAAGTTTTATGATTAATTATCACACTCAGGATATTAAGTTTTCCTTAAGGGATAAGCGACTCCATGCTAAATGGATAAGTTCGGTCGTTCAGGAGGAGGGCTATGATCTTGGAGACCTGGCTTTTATATTCTGTTCTGATGCTTATCTCTTGGACATGAATAAGGCTTATCTGGCTCACGATTATTATACAGATATTATCACCTTTGACTATACCGAGAGGAGTAAGATTTCAGGAGATTTGTTCATCAGTGTAGATACGGTTAAAGCCAATGCTCAAACCTATTCTGTTGCTTTTCTGCACGAGTTGAGACGTGTTATGGTTCACGGGGTACTTCACTTATTAGGGTACAACGATTCTAATCCTGCTGAAGTTCAAATTATGCGTCAGAAGGAGGATTATTACCTTGCAAAACTTTCCATGTTCTTCAATGAGTCCTAAGTACGACATAATAGTAGTAGGAGGAGGTCATGCAGGATGTGAAGCTGCCATGGCTGCGGCAAATCTGGGCTCGTCCGTGCTTCTCATTACCATGGATATGAATGGTTTTGCCAGAATGTCCTGTAATCCGG
>CAYSMG010000077.1:1559-5541 GCA_964432045.1 uncultured Eggerthellaceae bacterium | reverse complement strand
TTCGAAGCAGTCTTTGAGTATGACGACCGTTCGCCGCCCTTATTGTACCTTTCGTTAAGTGCTTCCTTTGCAGAGGCATCAGGTACTCAGTGCCTAGTCTGTGCAAAAGAAGCGCAGGTAAACATCAAGAGAATCGCGAAAGGAGGATCTGCGCAGTCGTTTCTTCCACTTGGTTTACTTGCTTCGGGTTGGCCTTATCGCTGTAGAGGGACAGTGAAAGAGCTACCAGACAAAGACTGCCGCACTGGTTTTTGTACTCCAAGATTCAAGTAACTGCATACTGAGTAGGTCTTGCCACTGCGTATACGGGGAGGTTCACAGTTAGCAGATTTGGTTTTCTTTGCCTGCTAACTGGTTGAATACATCTTTTAAAGGAGGGATTGATGGACGGAAAAGAATATACTATTTCCGAAGTCATCGACCGAGCTGGTATTTCCGGCCACACTTGGTTAGTTTTTGTTCTTCTTGCCTTTGCAATGGTCTTCGATGGTTACGACTTCATGGTTGTTAACTCCACGAACAGCTATGTAGGACCTACCTTCTTTGCAGAGGAAATTGCTAATGGTACCTACAGCAGTGCCTTGACAGGATCTCTTACCACTTGGGGTCTTTTGGGTATGGTGCTTGGCGGTGCTGTTGGTGGCATTATGTCCGACAAATTTGGTCGTAAGAGGATGCTCATCATCGCCGTTATTTTCTACGGCTTCTTTACTCTGCCCCAGGCCTTTGCTCCTGACTATGCGTTCTTCTGCGCATTCCGTCTGATTGCAGGCTTTGGTGTAGGTTCTTGTATCCCGGTAGTGACCACCGTATTTTCCGAAAGCATGCCTTCTAAGCAGCGTGGTATCTTTGTAACCTTTGGTATGGCCTTCATGGTTGTCGGTTGGGTACTTGCAGGTTTGATCGCATCTCCCATTTGCAGCTATGCAGCTTCTATCATTCCTGGCGTTACCGACGGTATTGTTACTCTTACCAATGGTGAGACTGCTTATGAGAATTGGCGTGTGTGCTACCTTATCGGTGCTATTCCGATTATCTACGGTATTGTTCTCATCTTCGCAATGCATGAGACTCCGCACTGGTACGCAAACAATGGCAGGAAGGATAAGGCTGCAGAGCGTCTGCATCAGATTGTAGAGGCTACGCGTCACGTTGATGCAACCTTTGATCCTGATCTGATGATCATTCCTCCCAAGCCTAAAAAGACTGGTCCGGCTGCTTTGTTCTCCAGCAAGTTTATCGTTGGTACCTGCGCTGTTTGGTCTGCATACTTTGTAGGTCAGTTCTGTGTGTATGGTATGAACACTTGGATTCCTTCTTGGTTCCAGGGCAATGGCTTCAGCGCTGCTGACTCCGTTAATCTGCAAACCTTTAACAACGTTGGTGCTATCTTGTCCAACGTGTGCGTAGGTTTTGTGTCCGACGCTATTGGCCGCAAGCGCGCTCTGTGGATTGGCTGGGTTGCTTGTATCGCAGCTATCATTTTGTGTGCGGTATGCGTTCCTATGTTCCCTGGCGCTTATGAAATCGAGGGCGTTGGTGTACTTACTGGCGGTTCGGCAGGAAACTTCTTCCCCTGCTTGATCCTCATGCTTATCTTTGGTTTTGCATTGAACTACACCATCACGGCTGTTCAGCCTCTTATGCCTGAGGCCTATCCGACCGCTTTGCGCAACACCGGTACCTCTTGGTGCCAGGCATTCGCCCGTTTTGGCGGATCTGGTTCCTCCATCGTTTTGGGTGCTGCTGCTGGCTTGGCCATGTTCCAGCACGAAGTTGTTGGTTCGCAGGGTTCTATCACGACTAACAACTGGTCAATGGTTGTGCTCGTTCTTATCATCCCCTTCGTTTTGGGTCTTGTTTGCACCCTGCTCTTCGTGAAGAACACCGGTGGTAAGACAATGGACCAGATTCAAGAGGGCTTTGATTCGAGTCCTTTGGACGAGACCGATGGAAACACCCGCTTTATCGTGATGATCATCGTGGTTCTTATCAACTTCATTGGTTGTATTGTTCTGCCACTGGCTGTCTCGAACTTCTCGAGCACCGATTACGCTCTACCCGTTATGCTTTGCGCTATGCTTCTGCCCTTCGTATACTTCCTGATCTTTGGTACTCAGGGCCGTGCGAAAGAAAAGGCAGCAGGTGTTGCCTAAGCCTTGTGTGAGCGTAAGGTATACCTGTTATACCTGGTAAGCACGAACTTTAACCTGTGCGGTTGAAGGATCCAAAGGGAGTCGACCTTTTCGGTCGGCTCCCTTTTTTTATGGCATGACCATTACTAATGCCGATCTGCGGATATATGAAAAGAGGCTTATAGGACAAAATGTGTGTCTGATTTTGGCTTATAGGGCGATTCACGGATATATGAAAAAACGATACGAGTAGGGCTCACAATGCCCTACTCGTATCGTTTTAGTGTGCCGACTATAGCTCGTCTTCTAATGGGTGATGAGTTCCCTAGTGCGCCTAGCAGAGGAAAGCGGTTTCTTACTTCTTATTTTTCTTTCGAATCTCACGGTAAGCCTGTTTGGCTTGTTCCAGGTTTTTCTCGCGAGCAGCCTCTTCCTTTTTCTTCTTTTCGTGCTTTTTCCTATAACGTGACTGCGGGCTATCTATTGGGCGACCAGTGGGTTTAATTACCTGAACAAGCGGGTGCCCTTCTTTAATCATCTCTTGAATTTGTTCAAAGGTGTAGCCTTTTTCATCGAAGATCTGGCGCTTTATTCGCTCGAGCCTTGTTCCATACTCTCTATCTTCGCCCTCGCTTTTACCCTTCCAGGTTTCCTTGAGACCAATAGCCACAATTGAGGCAACGGCCAAACGCAGCTTTTCGAGTTCACGGACATGGATCTCATAGCACTCTCCCTTGCCCTTGAAGTTGGTTAAACGCACGTAGGCGGCCTTACGATCAAAGCTAGTGAGTGTTTCCTCAACCAGAGCAAAAGGAGGGTCGTAGAAGCTGCCATAGAGGTCCCAAACCATGCCTTCAATGTAGTAATGCTGATTAATAACATAGGTATGTAACCTGTAGTCAAAGCGCTCGTATTTAATTTCGTAGACCACGGCCTTGTTATCAGGTTTTATGAGGCCCACCTGACCACCCATGCGGCCAATAATCTGCACGTGGTCCTTTTCTCTTGTCCATCCTTGCTTGCTTTCAAAATGAAGGAATAATTCGCCGTCTTCGTACCAAGTATCAAAGTCCTGGTGATTCTCCACGGCGTTTTTAAGAGCATCTTTCTGCAGATAGATCTTATTGAATTTAGTCAAAATCTTCCCCTTTGTTTCCCTATGAATTACCCTCATTTAAGCCGTGCTGGTTTAGATGAGGTATAAAGAGTCGAATTTCTCTTACGGCTATTATATCTTAGGGTCTGTTTAACAAGCCGATAGGGAGGGGTTCATATGAGCCTTTTTCAATAAAGTGTCACAGCAGGGTTTGCCATTTGTATATCAAATATCCTAGCTTCAAAGGGCTTAAAACAGGGCTAAGATAAAGGATATGAAAGGCTGAATGAAGAAATACCCTTTTATTTAAATGCTTTGGTTCGGATTTTGTCTAATTTGAATAAATTGTGTAGCTCGTAAGCTCATGAACAGGCAAAATAATGCGGGTTTTGAAAAAATCAAACTATGAGGATGATGGTATGAGAAGCAAAATTATCCCCCTGATTCGATGTGTAGAGTACCGGATTCCCTAAACTTGTGTACCTGAAGGCGCGCTTATCTAATGTATATGCTTTCGGTATGGGTTAGATAAGCGCGCTTTACGATGATTAGGGTCATTACACGATCAGTATCGTGCATGACATAAGTGTGGCCAAGCACACAAAGATGTGTGCTTCCGACAAAAGTGAGAGGAGGATAGGCGTATGTGCTTCAGACCTGCTGATGCTGGTGGCGGTGGACATCAATGCCCCGAGTGCGGCAAAGCCATCCAATCGATGGGGGGCATAGTTCTTAAGAACTGTCCGTTCTG
>CAYSMG010000077.1:0-1459 GCA_964432045.1 uncultured Eggerthellaceae bacterium | reverse complement strand
CCTCCGGCAGCAAACTAAGCCCACGGGCTTCCGCGTTATGTTCGGTGCCATAGGACATAACGAACAGGCTGTAGTGGGGAAGCTACAGCCGAAAGGAAAAGCAGTGGGTGCGCGGTGACACGCGCACGAAGTTTCTACTGTACCGAGTGAAACGTGTAGAAAGAAGGAAAACATGGCATACGGCAAGCAATGGCGCGTTGAGATGGAAGACGGCACTGTCGTTACCCGCTCCAACACTTGGTCCCCTCCGGGATCACATCCGGTTGGGTACGGCGTTAAGGTCGTCACGAAAGACGGCGAGTTAATTCGCGTTGAAGGTGATGATGACAACCCGATTACGACGGGTCGCGTTAACGCTATGAATCTGGCCCTGCGCGAGTACACCTACGCTCCTGAGCGCATCATCTATCCTATGAAGCGTGCAGTTGAGGATCGCGGTAAAATGGCCTGGGAGCGCACCTCTTGGGATGAGGCTCTCGATACCATCTGCACAAAGGTTCGTTACTATCAGAACACCTACGGCCCTGAGTCCATCGTCTGCTTCGGTGGTACCGGTCGTGAGGCATGCATTTACTACTATGCACTTACGTTCTCTGTTCTCCAGTCACCTAACTGCTGCTATACACAGTCTGGTTGGTCTTGCTACGGTCCTCGTTGCTCCATCGCTGACTATGTATTAGGCGCTGGTTATCCCGAGCTTGACTATGCAGGTCATCTGCCTGGCAGCTATCATGACCCCCGTTACACCCTTTCCAAGTGGGTTGTTGTTTGGGGTAAAGAGCCTCTGCCTTCCAATGGCGACGGTTTCTTTGGTCACTGCCTCGTTGACATGATGAAGCTTGGCACCAAGGTTATCTCCGTCGACCCGCGTATTACCTGGGTTGGTGCTCATGACGGCAATATCAACCTGCAGGTTCGTCCCCAGACTGATACCGCTTTGGCGCTGGCTATCATGAACCTGATGTTCGAGAATGATGAGTACGACAAGGAATTCGCTGAGAAGTGGATCTATGGTCTGGACGAGCTGAAGGCTCGTGCTGCCGAATATCCGGTAGACAAGGTCTCCGAGATCACCACCGTTCCTGCTGAGGACATCAAGCGTGCTGCACACATCATCGGTACCGAGCGTCCTATTGGTTGGGCATGGGGTCTGGCATTCGACCAGAACAAGAACGGCGTGCAGCTGTCTCAGGCCTTCATCCTCTTGGCTGCTCTGGCCGGTTCTATTGACCGTCCTGGTGGCCTGACGCTGGGTCCCCCGTCTGCTCTGCTGGGCAAGTGGCGTATGGAGCAGCGCGGCGCTATGGACGACGATGTATGGCAGAAGCGCATCGGTGCTGCTGCGTGGCCTGGTCTGTCCACTGGTATGGCTACTACTCAGCCTGACGAGACCTTGAACACCATGGAATCTGACGAGCCCTACGCTCTGAAGATGGGCTGGTTCAACAGCTCGAACTTC
>CAYSMG010000076.1:0-5644 GCA_964432045.1 uncultured Eggerthellaceae bacterium | reverse complement strand
ACTTATTTGTAAGACATTTAAAAACTGGGCAATGCCCAGCTAAATAGATTTATTTGAATTCGAGTCCATCCTTAAAGGCTTCGCCAACTCTTGTACCAACTAGATAATAACCATGGGTATAGGGATCAAAGGCAATGGCCTCAAGCTTATCTATGTCAACCTTGTCATCAGTCATGACCTCTTCTAGTACACTAGTATTCACTACTTTACCAATAACACCTAGTCCATATTGACTATCTTGATACTCAATGAACTCGCATTCCATACATATCGGAAATTCATTGATAACAGGCGCATCAACTAAAGTAGACTTAGTAGCACTAAGACCACTTATAGCTAACTTATCAGCTACTTTATTACCAGAGGCAACACCAAAGTAATCTGCCTCTTTGACATGTTTCTTATCGGCAATGCTTACAGTAAAGGCCTTACGGGCTTTAATATTTTGAACGGTCTTGTGAGTCTCGGTTAGATTTAGTGCTATGACATCTCTATCAACCATAGTACCCCAGGCAGCATTCATGACATTAACTGACTCATCCTCATTATAAGTAGCTATCATAAGCACTGGCATTGGAAAGATTGCTTCTGTTGTTTTGATATTCTTACGCATTCATATACCTCCTAAAGTTATAGTATTAGCTGTTATTACAGTCTATAGAATTAAGACCATCAAAGATGACCTTACCGATATTTCTCATAAGCTCCTTATCTCCTTTTACATCCGGTGTATCCCAAGTAAATACACCGATATAGTAGTCTATTTCTTTGCTTAAAACACCTACATCATGTTGGAGATGCTTTAAATCACCAGTTTTATGGGCAAAGACTTGACTTTTGTATACAGCAGAAAGTAGCTTTTTATAATCTCTCTGTCTTAGTAAGATATCCTGAGCTAATAAGCACATCTTATCATCAAGTATTTCTTTGCAATATAACTTTTTGAATATCTTGAACATATCAAGGTTACTAGTGTAGTTGTTAAGGCCAGAGGCTACAGCAGCACTATCAAGCATATAGCGCTCAATGTAAGTATCCTTTACCTTTAAAACATCACGCAAGTATGTATTGAAGTAGTCCATTCCATATGTCCTTAATAGGGCATTGGTTGCCGTGTTGTCAGAGGTAATAATCATCCATGTGATTAGCTCTTCAATTGTATAGTCATTAGGACTATGGATACTGCTGCCTTCTAGTAATTGCGCTTCACTTATGCTTATCGTATTATCTAAAGAAATCTCTTTTTTACATACTAAATCCAATACACCAAGCATTATAGGCACTTTGATAATTGAAGCTGAGACTACTTGTGTATCTATATCCTTTGCATACAATACTCGCTCAGTATCAATTTCCTTTATAAGGATTGATGTTTTTGATTCGCTTTTCGCTAATATTTTATCTAAGGCTTTTTCCATATGACCATTGTATCACTATCTTAAGCTATGCAACACCTCTACAAGTTGTTACTTAGTAAGAACTATATGCAATTTGTCCCGTATAACATACTTTATTGACGATGTCTGCATTTTAATAACTGTCTCATTAGTTATAACAATCTGTTACACAGATCTAGCTAATGATAGCTTTTCATGTCCGGCTATTGCTAGGTTAATAAGTATAATAACCCTTACGATACAATCAGTTATAATTGCAATGAACTTTATCACTGACTGACCGCATTTCTAATTAAAAGTGGTATCCAAAGCTTTTTGGGGTCTATGAATTTTTGGGGCAGGTTTTGGGGTCAAGGTATAATACTTAACAAGACAATGAATATCATCGTTCATAAGCGAAACAGAAGAGTTAGATTAGATAGAATTGGTAAGTGCAATAATGACCAAAAAGAAGAACCTTATCATCGTCTTTCCAGTGTTTAATGTAAGCCTTAAAAAAGAAAGAGAAAAGCGATGAATAGGCAATCTTATGACTATGGTTATTTCAAAATGGAGTTCTTTGTAACACAAGTAAGAATACGGCTATTCTAGCTTATCTAAGGGATAAAGAGAAGGTAGAAGCTTCTACCGATAAGACCTAATGGCTATCAGAAAAAGAAATAGCATAGCTAGTCAATTTAAAGGATATTTCCCTATTGGCAGTAAGAGGTATTGCCTATCAATTTATGGTGGTTTGATTACTACCGTAAGATTACTTACAGTCATAGAAAAACACAGAACTGAGCTTGTACAAATAGCTACTTGTCCTGTGTTTTAAGCTAGACCCTAAAAATTAGACCCCAAAATTAATGGTCAAAACCCCAAAAAAGTTTGGTTAGCCATTAAAAGCGCCCTTAATGGGCGCCTTTACTAGGGGTCTTCTATCGGTTTGTACCGATAGAGGAAGGAGATTAGAGTAATATATTCTACTCTTAGGCTAGAAAGAGGACACCATAGCCATAAGAGCCTTCCTAGTAATATATGACATTAATCTTCTTTAGAGGTACTACCTGCAGAAGTGTTAACGATGATTTGACCACTAGCACCTGCGACTAAAGTTGCTCCATCATATGTATCTGAGGCTGTTCCAGTACCATCATTAAAATCTGTAGGATCAGAGGTACTTGACCCAACATACGCACTAATGGTAACTTTAACAGAACTTGAAGCAAGCTGTTTATCACTAGCCTTTACGCGGACATAGTATGTTCCAGCAGATAATCCTGTTACTTCATTGCCTGTAATGTCTATCCATTCAGAAACACCTTCTTTTCTGTATTCCATAGTGTCATCTACATTAGTAATCTTTCCATTCTCATCTATAGTACAGTCTTCACTATCTACATTAGGTGTAGCGGCTTGAGTGACTTTGATTGTCTGAATGTATGAGATAGTAGTTTCTGTTTCTATATAAATTTGTATTCCATTAGTAGCTGTTACATCAGTGATATTAGTCTTGTCTTCATCGTAAATATCATCATATTCAATAGAAATCCAATTTTTTCCACCATCTACACTGTACTTCATTGTTGTATCAACATTTGTAAGTCTTCCACTATCTTCATCAGTAGCAGTAAATGTGGCACTAGGTGTCTCGACATATTCTTTAAGAGTAAGGGTTTTTTCATCTTCATTCCATACTGCTCTATAATTTTTACCACCTGCTGTAACCTCATGGTCTCGACCTGTCAGATAGAGATAGAATGTTCCATCATCGTAATCATCTTCATCCCAGTGGTTACCGCTACGAGTATATTCAGTGTCATCTACCATCACTCTATCAATGTCTAGCATATTAGGTATTTTAAGTAGATAGACTTCATTTCCACTTCCATCTGTTGGATTAGATATAGAAGAAGCTTTTACACTGCCGTTAGAGATGATGACTTCAGCTCCACTGCTGCTCATTCCATCACCGATTCCCGCGGCACTACCTCCTCCGGTTGCGGTGATGGTACCGCCAGAGATCTTGATATCGATGGTTCCTGAATTGTTATATCCGCTGCCAATGCCTGCGCTGCCTTTGTCATCATATGTACTGGCTACTCCCGTAGCAGTTATGTTTCCGCCGGATATCTCGATAGTAGTGTTGTCTGAACTGTTATTTCCGCTACCGATACCCGCACCGCCGCCGTACGCGGCACTACTTGATGTTGCAGTCACGTTTCCACCGGAGATCTTGATGATCGTGCTTGCGCCTTCATAAGCAGATGATCCTCCACCAATACCTGCCGAGCTTGCTGCTCCGGTTGCAGTGATGGTGCCACCAGAGATATCTATAGTGGTGCTTCCTTTAGCATAAATTCCTGCACCGATGCCTGCACCTTCTCCAGTAGCAGTGATGTTACCTCCGGAGATGGTGATATTGGTAGTTCCTGAATTGTTATATCCACTGCCGATGCCTGGAGCACTGCCTCCTCCGGTTGCAGTAATGGTACCGCCAGTGATGGTGATAGATGCGCTACCTTTATAGGATCCGCCAATGCCTGCGCCACGCATTCCACCGTTCGCAATGATAGTGCCCCCGGATATAGTGATGTTGGATCCGCTTCCTCCAGCACTTGATTGATTGTCGCCACCACCGGCACCGATACCTGCAGCATAAGACCCTCCTGTGGCGGTGACAGTGCCACTGGTGATGGTGATGTTGTTACCAGAATATCCGATGTCATCGGTAATATTACGTCCGCCTCCGATTCCTGCACCTCTTTTTCCTCCTGTGGCAGTCACAGAACCATCAGCAGTGCCTGCGATGATAGTTAAAGACCCATCTTTAGAATCATTGAATTGGATACCGGCATAATAATCAGCTGAGGTAAAACTATTATCACCTACTAATACTAAGGTAACATCTGCTTCACCATAAATAGACATAGAAGCACCAGAGGTATTCTTTATCTGTACATTGTCTAATATAATGTTGGCTTTTAGTTCATCATCTACTAGTATCTGATATCCAGAATGTACTGTATCTTCACCACAGATCTCACTGATGATATAGGTGCCATCATCCTCGATAGAGATCTTACTTGAGTTACCATTAAAAGACCAGTCTGTACTATCGCCTGCAGGTACAACGATGAAATGTCCGTCTGTATAATAATCAGCATCATACATCTCGACATAGGAGGTTGTCACATCGACATCACTGCTACTTTTCGAGTCAAAAGTACCGGACGATGAAGTGCGGTAATAGCAATCATTATCATAGTTTACAGTGACACTGGCCTGTCCACTGGCACTATCTCCATTGCCAATGGCTTGACCGCTGTAGCCAACGCCGTTAGCTGTTGCCGTAGCAGTGATATATCCGCCGGAGATAGTGATGTTAGAGCCACCTCCTTTATATCCACCACCGATGCCTGCAGCCAAGGTTCCTCCTGTAGCAGTAACTATGCCGCCAGAGATATCGATAGTAGATCCATTGCCTGTATGTCCGCCACCAATACCTGCGCCCCAGGCTCCTCCTGTAGCAGTGACGATACCGCCAGAGATATCGATAGTAGATCCATTGCCTTCATATCCGCCGCCGATGCCTGCACCACCATCGGGGGAAGTGGCGGTGACGATGCCACCTTCGATAGTGATATTGGTGCCGTTGCCACCACTATAGGCTCCATATCCACCGCCGATGCCTGCTGCATATTCTCCTCCTATAGCAGTGACAGCTCCGCCAGAGATGGTGATGTAGTTTCCTGAACTGCCAGATCCGCCGCCGATGCCTGCGCCCCATTGTCCTCCTTTAGCAGTCAGATATCCACCAATGTATGAAGTGATAGTCAAAGAGCCTGTTTCGGCATCATTGAATTCGATACCTGCGTGCCGATTATTAGTGACGGTAGAGGAATCAAATGTATTATTACCTTCTAATACTAGGGTAACTTCTGCTGAACCATCAATAGACATAGCTGCATTAGAAGAGTTACTGATTTGTACATCTTCTATTGTAAGAGTGACTTTAATGCCCTCTCCAATCTTTATCTGATACCCTGCATGTACTTCATCTTCATCACAATCACAGTCTTTCCTGATGGTGTAGGTACCACTACCTGTAATAGAGATTACAGCATAATCAGAGTATGATGTGTCATCATAATTCCATTCACCACTATTACCAACTGTAACGAAGAAGTGTCCAGCTTCACCATTTGCAGATGTTGCATCAGCTTGCCTATAGCTTAAAAAGCAAGTAAAGGCAAGTAGTAGTG
>CAYSMG010000075.1:3568-5695 GCA_964432045.1 uncultured Eggerthellaceae bacterium | reverse complement strand
CACTAGAGGAATTAAAGGGATCTTGTCCCATCATGCCACCAAAGCCAGAACTATCAGCACCACCTGCAGCGTTTATACCATCATCACTGGCAATAATATTAAAGGTCCCGTCTTCAATCGTAATAGACATACCCTCAATCCCCTCATAACAATACACTATCTCAAAAGTACCTGATAATATCGTCAATGCGTCATCACTATGTATCGCATCATCACCACTGCTAAGATAGAAGTCACCTGTTGTGATAATCATCTCACCACCTGCGTGCAAACAATCATCAACAGTATCAATATTAAAGCTACCACCATTTATAACATAGGCACTTTCACCTTTAATACCCTTTTGGCTAGTACTGTCTTCTTCACTTTCACTACTTGAACTATAACTAGAACCAAACCAACTAAAGCTATCGCTACTTGTTAGATCGACACTTGCACTGCCTTCACCTGTCACTAAGTTATAGGTACCACCATCTATTTGTAAGTCGCCCTCAGCACTTATGGCATCGCCTTGAGCCACTATATCAAAACTACCACTATTGATATAAAGGAAGCCTAGATCAGCATCATCACTATTTTCGGCATGAATACCATCTTTACCTGATGTGATATTAAAAGTACCATCGGCAATAGCGATGTAGTCCTTACCAGATAAGCCTTGTTTTTCAGAAGTGATTATATATGTCCCACCTGCTATAACTAGCTCATCCTTTGAGACTACACCATGTCCTGCTTGAGCCTCAACTACAAGAGTGCCTTGCCCATTTAAAGTCAAGTCTGTTTTGGAGAAGATGACGCCATCGACATTATTGTCGTCGATTTGGATATACTCACCACCATTGCAAAGATAGTTTTCACTATCTGCGGCTAAAGTAATAAAGACCTTATCAGCTTCTAGAGAATATATAGCTGCTGAAGTACTAGAAGTAATTGAAGCGCCATTTAATACAAGCTGTACTTTATCACTATCATCAGCATCAACAACAATCTGCCCATCATTTAAGGTACCTGAAATAAGATAGACTCCCTCTTTAGTTATCGTAATTGTACTGCCATCAATTACTACTGAGGAATCATCTGAGCTTGCTGTAGTACCTTCAAGACTTATCGCTATTGCTTCACTTTCATCATATGTACCAGCTAAGTCTCTATCACTAAAAAGTGAAGCTGCATCGATAATATTAGTCCCTGAGGTATTTACTGTGATAGTGATAGCAGTAGTATCAACAGATTCCTCTTCATCAGTTTGTGTAGAGCAAGACGTCAAAGCTAATAAGATACACAAGACAAATACTAACTTTTTTATATACATCATATCTTTAAAGGCTTGCAGCAGCATTATCATAGTGACCTATAGATATCTCTAGGTTACCATTGCGTCTTCTAAGCATATCAATGAGTTGCTTTTCCCTTTTGGGATCTTTGAGTGTTAAATCATAGGTAAGTTTAAACAGTGAGCCTAAATTAGTAGTTTTGACATGAGTTAAAGAATAACTTTTTGTATACTCTTGTAATATCGGATCAAAGACACCAGTATAATCAAGATCCTCTGGTATCGTGATATGCAAAGTCCTACTTTTATCTTTGTTAGGGCCACTGGCAAAGACGTTATATATCATCATTGCAATGCCCATGATTAAAGCGAATAATACTCCATAGCCAAGATAGCCCATACCAGTAATTAGACCTGCTGCCATGGCAATAAATAAAGCCGCAATCTCTTTAGCAGTTCCCGGAGCTGAACGGAAACGCACTAGATTAAAAGCACCAGCTACTGCTACACCTGTTCCTACATTTCCATTTACCATCATAATGACAACACATACTACAGTCGGTAATATAGCTAAAGTTACAACTAAACTTCTACTAAACTTAGATCGCCACATTGTCATAAGACATAAGACAATACCTATTAATAGCGATACTCCTACACATAATAAGAATTCACTTACAGCAATCGTATCAGTCAAAGATGAATCAAATAAACCACTAAATAAAGAATCAAGCATGTTGGATCTCCTTTTTCTTATTCATATCACGATAGGCTAAGCCATACTTTGAGAAAGATGTCTTATATAATTTCTGCTCAGATAAAGCTGAAGTAAGCCACAAAGGAAAGCTATCGGC
>CAYSMG010000075.1:0-3468 GCA_964432045.1 uncultured Eggerthellaceae bacterium | reverse complement strand
TTATACTTCTTCTTTAGCTCCATGTAGACTTGTTGGTCCTTGGCGGCTCTGCCATAGCTTCTAATACGGAATTTCTCTTTATATACAGGCCGCTCAAGACTTCTTCTTATTAATCTATAGTCTGGAGTATCTAGATATAGATTTCTAATAGAATCATGACTATACTTATCTTCAACCATATAAGAAGACATAGCAGCTAAGATATGAGCTTGTTGGGTAGTATCTAGTAAATATTTTGCTTCATAACGTTGATGGAATAACCTTTGGTCCATATAAGAGGAACCCTCCTTTATAGGGGTAATTCTATTCTTTGTCCCTTAAGAAAGCTTTAAATTATCTAAGTTTAACCTTAAAAGGACTGTAAATAATGTTGAGTATGAAACAGTCAAGTTTTAGCTAAAACTCTTAAAAAATGTACTCATCAATATAAAACCCCTCCTAGCAGAAACAGTATAACTAATAAGAGGGGCAAAGTAGATTTCTAGCTTTAACTAGAAATATTACTACCTAATTAGTTGCAGTATTTATTACGGTTGCTGATACAAGTCCTGAGGGAGTGCTGGATGCTATAGCTTGATCTGATTCTTCTTGTTCATCAGATTCAACTGTCTTTACAGTACAGTCATAGGTTGCTAGTGCATTTGTGACATCCACAGTTAATTTGCAACTATCGCCAATAACGACATTAGTTACATCACCAAATACTTCATCTGTCCCAATGGTTTCACTTGAACTACCAGAACTTGATATTGATAGTGAAACAATGCCACCTAAGATATAGATGTATTCAGCATATGTATCTAAATAGTCATCTATTCCGCCGGCACTAATGCCTGCACCAGAGAAATTATAGCCTGATATTGCAGTGACGACACCACCAGTGATCTCGATGTTGCTTGTTGAGCCATAGCCTGAGGCACCAATGCCGGCACCGTATGTTCCACCTTCTGCATAAACAGTTCCGCCAGAAATTGTGATGTTGCTTGCTAAGCCCTCTACACCGCTACCAATACCTGCGGCCTGGCTACCGCCATATGCAGAGACAGTTCCGCCAGTGATCTCGATGTTGTTTGCTGAGCCATAGGTTGAGGCACCAATTCCTGCGGCATTTGAGCCACCTTCTGCATAAACAGTTCCGTTAGAGATTGTGATGTTGCTTGCTGAGCCAGCTGCACTACAACCAATGCCTGCAGCATGTGTAACTCCATACGCATAGACAGTTCCGCCAGAGATGGTTATGTTGTTTGCTGAGCCAGCTGACCCAGCACCAATACCAGCTCCCATATTTCCCCCAGTAGCTGTAATGGTGCCACCGGATATAGTGATGTTGCTTGCACTAGATTTATTACCACCACCGATACCTGCACCTGCAGTTCCTCCAGTAGCAGTAAGAGTATTCTCATCACTGTCTGATGTAATTTCTAAAGAGCCACCATTACTTTCAGCATCATTGAATTGGATACCTGCATATGAACTAGCAGATTCAAAGCTATTATCACCTACAAGTACTAAGGTAACCTTTGCTGAGCCATCAATGTCCATTGCAGCACCAGTTGTGTTTTTAATCTGTACACCATTTATTGTAATGGTAGCAGTTACACCAGAAGCTACCTTTATCTGATAGTTATGATCTGAGGGATCAGTATGACTACAGTTTTGTGTGATGTTGTATATTCCGCTTTCTGCAATAGTAAGTACACTATCGGTATATGTCCAGTCAGAACCTTGAGTACCACCTGAGACATTGAAGCATGAAGTAATGGTATCTGCGCTCGCTTGTTGGTAGACCACATAACTTGTGAAAGTTAATAGTAAGGCAATAGCGATTGCTGTTAGTTTCTTTAAGTGGTTTTTCATGTTACTTTTCTCCTTCTTATAAATAGATTAATAGGTCCTAGTAGTCCTAGTATTCCCTTAGCCATTAAAAAGCACGTTTCCACTACGAATACATAAGAAACGTACTTCGTTACTATTGGATGATGAAAATGGCATAGCTATGCTCTGTTCTGTTCTGTTCTGTTCTGTTCTGTTCTGTTCTGTTAGGATAGTCAGTCTTTTCATCATAATTGTCAAGTCCTTTCGCTACGTTATTGCTTAGCGATATTATCTTTCTTATGAATTTGTTCACAAAAATAATCGCAAACATTTGTTTTTTTGTCAATAGTAAATTTATATTCTTAACATGCGGCCATTTTTATAGACCTAGCAGTTTAATTACTGTAGATTACTCAATCTGCTCTTTGATTTCTTTGGCGAAGGCCTTGTAGTCACTTTCTTTAAGACCATAGATTCCTATCACTTGCTTTTGCTTCTTGGTTAGGTTATAGCGGATATGGTATCGATCATCAGATAGTTTGGTGAGGCCAATCCTTTCATACTGTCTTAGTACTTTGGGTACGGTGTAGTCTTTACTTTCGAGATGCTCTATACTGTGTACGCGGAATACATCACATCCCAAATAACTCTTTTCCATGCGGAATACTTTTTCTATCGCATCACGATCACGATATATCTCTAGGGCCTTATTAGCTTTCATCTTTTGTGAGCTTATGATTGTGAAATAGCTGCTTTATTTATGAGTTCTGTAATTCAGTATATGCTGCTTGATTATTACTCCACCTACCTAGAAGTGTTTGACTTGTTATTGAAGTTTACAGACACAAAAAAAGCCCAAATCGCTTAAAAGTCACTGTAATTTAGGCTTCTTTTCAATAAAATGTCTTAGATGAATAAAATCAGCTTAGTTAGTGCTTGATTTAAGAGATCATCAGATTCCTAAGATTTTATCGTGAGGATTAAATAGGTCTTCTACAGTTAGAGTTTTAAATAATGAATGAACCTCATTTTGTAGAATATTCATGTTTTCATGAACTGCACAGCCACCTTTTTCATCCTTCCAAGGACAATCGTGATTAGGTATCAAACAATCATTCAAGTATACAGTTGCATCTAGTGCCTGTAGCAGTTCAAATACAGATAATTCTTTCAAATCTCTGTTTAGTTTATAACCGCCTGTGTAACCATTAGAAACTCTAACGATACCAGCAGCCTTTAGCTTGCTTAGTATCTTATAAGAAAAAGCCTTTGGTACAAACTCGGTTTTAGATATATCGCTTGCCGTATATTGCTCGCCATCTTTTAGTTTGCGCAATATACGTATAGCATAGTCTGTTTCTCTTGTGATTAGCATAGATGTCGCTCTCCTTTCTATAACCTTGTATATATTAACAAAATTAGTCAAACATATCAATAATAAATGAATAACTGTTTAGTGATTTGACATATAAATTGCAATTTCAAGTTAAATGTAATGCTTTGCTAGAGTAAGAGGTGCTGTATTAAAACTTAAACCCTCCTAACAAATACACAGTATTTACTAGAAGGGATAATGAGTTTAAAGATTAGTTAGTTAAGATAACTTAAGACTAGTTACCAGCTGCAGTGTCAACGATAATTACTTGAGTAAGA